>CABQAA010000108.1 GCA_902461995.1 uncultured Oscillospiraceae bacterium
ATGGACGGCAAGTGGTATGAAATTACGGCCGCTCTGTTCATCGATCCGCGTCTGAACAGTTGGATAGATCCCAGCGGCCAGCTGGACTGTTTCCGTTTGCCGGGCGACAAAGTGCATACGATCGATATCACCGGATACCGGTTTTATGAAAATGGGAATATTCCCACAGGGATCCCCTGTGAAAGCGGCGCGTATGAACGGTATCCCGCCGTTGTGACCCTGCCGAACGGACAGGTGGGGCTATCGCTGCGCCAGACGATCCAGGCGTCCGACGAACAAAAGAACGTGTATAAACTGGCTGTTTTTGAGACCATCCTCACGATGGGAACGGACAGCTGGGAGATTTATCATGAGGAATTAAAGCCGATTCAAAGTTAGAGGAGAGGTAAAAATGAACAGATCGGGAATACGAATCGCATCGGCCGCGGCGGCCTTGGGTCTGGTATGTGTTGCCGTCGCCTGCGGGAGAAAACCAGCACCCCATGCGGCCGAGGTGCTGGAATACGACGAGTCCTTTATAACGGAGCCGGCCACGTCGCCGGAAACGACGGTGGAAAGCCTGCCGGAGGAACCGCCGGAAGCGAATGCGTCGTCTGCGGAGGCAAGCCGTCCCGCAGCGAGCGAGGTGACGTCGCATGCGGCGCCGCCTCCCCCGGTTCAGAACAAAACGGTGCTGCAGGTACCGTATATCAGCCAAAAGGGTATTTTGCCGAACGGCTGCGAGGCGGTCAGCGCGGTCATGCTGCTGCACCAGGTGGGGGATACCATCGCACCGCTGGACTTTGTCGATCGGTACTTGGACTGCGAAACGGTTTATACCAAGAATAACACCCGATACGGGCCCGATCCCTCCAAAGCCTACGCGGGGAATCCCTGCAAAACCCAAGGCGGTTTCGGCTGCTTTTCACCCGTGATTGAACGGGCGCTCACCCGGGCGATTGAAGCGTTTGCTCCGGGAAAATATGAGGTAGCAAACCTCGGAGGTATATCGCTGAAAGAACTGGAGGCGTATATCGACCGGGGTATTCCCGCCGCCATATGGGCCACCATCGGAATGCAGGCGGTTCCCTTTTATTACGAGTGGATATCCCCCGACGACGGGCTGACCTACCGGTACCCCGCCCGAGAGCACTGCCTGGTGCTCGTGGGATACGATGACAACCGGTATTACTTTAACGATCCCTATAATTCCAACGGCCTGGTGAGCTACAGCAAGACCACGGTCGAAAAACGGTATGAAACGCTCGGCCGCCAGGCGGTCGTGATCCGTCCGTCGAGCCAAGTTGGCCACTCGTACGGCACCCTAAATGAGGGTGACAATCCCATCGATTACGCAGACCAATACACAGTAACGGCGGAGGATGACAAATAAAGTGCCGTTAACGTCAGGAAAAATCCCGCATTTTCCGTTAGGCGGGCAGCCCGGAATTTTTGCCGATCGGGGAGTCCCTTTTTTCTCAACAGTCCGCGCCTGCATCCTCCCGCCGCTCCAGTGCCGGTCTCATTCAATAGGAAACCCCGCAGGGAAACGACCATCGTTTTCCCTGCGGGGTTCTGTCTGTAAAGAGAAAAACTGGCCGCGCGATTTTCGCTGTGGTATACTGATAAAAAACAGAAAAGTGGGGAACCGTATGACCATTCGGGATTATCAATCGGACGATTTGAGCGGTGCGGCGGCGCTGTGGAACGGCATCGTCGCGCAGGGAGACAGTTTTCCGGGAGACACGCCCCTGTCTGACGAAGAAGCGGACCGGTATTTTCACGCCCAGTCGCGCACAGCCGTGGCGGTCGAAGACGGGCGGATCGTGGGGCTGTATGTTCTTCACCCGAACAACATCGGCCGGTGCGCCCACATCGCCAACGCCTCCTATGCGGTGATGCCCGGACTGCGCGGCCGCGGCATCGGCCGGGCACTGGTAACGAATTCGCTGGAAAGCGCCCGTGCGCTTGGTTTCCGCGGCCTGCAGTTCAACGCGGTGGTGGCGGAAAACGCCGCAGCGGTCGCGCTGTATGAACAGCTCGGTTTCGTGCGGCTCGGCACGGTACCGGGAGGATATCGCCACGCGGATGGCCGGTACGTCGATACCTATCTGTATTTTTATGATCTCACCCGCTGAACGGACTTCAATCGGATATCCGCGTCACGAAAAAATGCGGATCCGCCCGAAGCACCTCAGACGCTTTTTGCAGCAAGAGGGCGGCATCGAGAACATAGCAGGGCGCTTTTCCGAACGAACCTCGGATCAGCTCGCCCTCTCCCATGAACGACTTTAAGCGGCTGTACGCGGCGCACCATCCGGCGAAATCGTGACCGTAGAGAAAGCGCTCCCGTCCGTTGACGACGTAGCGGATCTTCTCTTTCGTCAGGGTGTAATCGCATCCGGCGATCTCCTCCACCCCGTGCATAAACGTGCAGGAGTCCAGCAATTCCCCAATGAACAGCAGCTTGCCTTGGCAGGCGGGCAGTTTCATGAACGGAGAATGGGGCCCAAGAGGCGTGCAATCCTCTTCGTGCTCCGCCGTCAGCGCGGCAGCCAGACGGCCTCTGGCAAAAACGGAATGGGTGGGATGCACGCTCCGCACCACCCCGTCCATTCCCATGAAAGTGCGGGGCAGCAGGCCGATGCAGGGAACCGTGGTGCGGCTGTCAAAAACCGGCTGGGCGGGCGTGACGTTCAGATAGGTCAGTCCGGGCAGCAGCAGGGTGCCGGACGGACCCAGCGCCCGCTGCAGCAGGTCCAGTATCTCCTCCGGCATCCGGTCTGTCCCGATCGCCTTCATGGAGGAATGGACCAGAACCGTATCCCCTTCTTCGATCCCCATGCGGCGCAGTTGGCCGATCATGTCATTTGTCATGGTACCGACTCCTTTCGTTCAGGCGGAAACGCCGCCTATTGGTAAACCTCATCCCGCCGGGTCTATCCCATCGCATGCCTTTCTCCGGCGCGGATTTCCCATCTTGTGCGCCCGGCGGTTCTGCGGCAGGGGCGTCCCGATCTCTCCGGGAATTCAAATTTCCTTGTCTTCGAGGAGCTTTTCACGGCAGGCGGCAAGCGCCTGCTTTTGTGCGTCGCCAACCTCCGGATATGCCGGATTCAGCGCTTCCAGCGTTTCCACGATCACCTCGGACACGAGCAGCCGGGCGTACCATTTCTTGTCGGCCGGAATGACATACCAGGGTGCCGCCTTGGAAGCGGTTTGGTTGACCGCCTGCTCATACGCGTCCATGTACGCATCCCAATAGGCCCGCTCCGCGATGTCGGCGGCGGAAAACTTCCAATTTTTCGCCGGGGTATCGATGCGGGAAAGAAAGCGGCGGCGCTGTTCGTCCTTGGAGATATCGAGGAAAAACTTGACCACCTTGACCCCGTTTTCGGACAGATACGTTTCAAAATCCCGGATCTGACGATACCGCCGGTCCCACAGGCGGTCGTCCAGGCAGCGGGCGGGCAGTTTCTGCGCATAGGGGAGGTTGTGGACCTTCGCCACCAGCACTTCCTCATAATAGGAACGGTTGAAAATCCCGATGTTGCCTCGTTCGGGCAGGCAGCGATGGATCCGCCAGAGATAGTCGTGGTCCAGCTCCTCTGCGGAGGGCTGCTTGAAGCTGTAGACCTGCACGCCCTGGGGATTGAGTCCGCTCATCACGTGTTTGATGGCGCCGTCCTTGCCGGCCGAATCCATGGCTTGGAAAATCAGCAGCAAAGCGTCCCGGTCCTGCGCGTAGAAACGGTCCTGGAGCTCCGCCATCTTTTCCACGTTTTTCTCCAGCAGCGCAAGTCCCTTTTCTTTTTTTAATCCGCCGTCCTGGCAGGTGTCGAACGCGGCGGTGGAAAAGCCGCCCTTCTTGGTAAAGCGATAGGGTTTGGTGTCCAATAATAGCCCTTCTTTCCGAATTCTGGGGTCGTTTGCAGCTGTATCCGTATCCGTTATTCCGGACGGCTAGTTCCGTGCACGGAATACACGGTGCGCTTTTCTTTAAGATTCCGGGGGATCGGCTTCTCGGGGAAGTTCATAGCTCTTGACGGCGTTGAGCAGCCGGACGCCGAGCGTCACGATCATGAACAGGCCTTCCGGCCGGTATTCCTCGGCTTCCACGGCGCCTTCCCGGCGGCAGAGTTCCGCCAGGGCGCCCTCCCGGAAAGGCAGAAGAAGACGGACCCGACGGCGGTCCGGAGGCAGCGCGGCGGCGATGGCGTCCAGCAGAGACGAAAGCCCTTCGCCGGTTTTGGCGCTGATGCGCAGGGCGGCGCGGTCCTCCCCGGGCAGCAGGATGTCCGAACTTTCCAGGCGGTCGCACTTGTTGAAGACGGTCAGGATGGGACGGTCGACACAGCCCAGGGACACGAGCAGATCCCGGGTGACGGCGAGATGCTCGGCCGCTTCGGGACTGGAAGCATCGCAGAGGTTGAGCAGCACATCGGCCCGGGCGGCTTCCTCCAGGGTGGAGCGGAACGCGTCCACCAGATGATGGGGCAGCCGCCGGACCAGGCCGACGGTGTCGATGAGCAGCACCTGGCGGCCGTCGGGCAGGCGGAGAGCCCTGGCGGTCGGGTCAAGGGTGGCGAAGAGTTTGTCCTCCGCCAGCACCCCCGCGTCGGTAAGAGCGTTCATGAGGGTCGATTTGCCGGCGTTGGTGTAGCCGACAAGGGCGACAGTGGGGACGCCGTCTTTCCGGCGGCGGACCCGGCGGGTTTCCCGCTGCCGTTCCACTTCGGTCAACTGAAGCCTCAGATTCCGGATCCGGCGGCGGATGTGACGCCGGTCGCTTTCCAGCTTAGTTTCACCAGGGCCGCGGGTGCCGATGCCGCCGCCAAGCCGCGACAGGGCCGTGCCCTGCCCGGACAGGCGGGGAAGCAAATACTGCAGCTGGGCCAGCTCGACCTGCAGACGTCCCTCGGCCGACCGGGCGCGGGATGCGAAAATGTCGAGAATCAGCAGGGTGCGGTCCACCACGCGGCAGGGCAGGGCGTCTTCCAAATTCCGCTGCTGGGTGGAGGTCAGCTCCCGGTCGAATATGACGAGATCGCATGCCGTGTTGGCCGCCAGTTCGGCCAGCTCTTCCAAGCGGCCCGCCCCGATACAGGTGGCGGCGTTCGGGCTTTCCCGCTTTTGGACCAGACGGCCTTTCACCTCGGCTCCAGCTGTGCGGGCCAACTCCTCGAGTTCGTCGAGGGAACTGTCGATATCGTATTCACCGGTATCCACCGCCACCAAAATGGCGGTTTCGAGTTCCGGCTGGATCGGTTCGCGGTCTTCCATGAAAAAACCTCCTGTTTGTGAGGATGAGGGCGCCGGCTTTATGACGTTAGTATACCATAAATTTGAAGAAAACCATAGATTGCTTTCCAATCGGTGACTAATTCAGGGCCTCCTGTCCATACTAATGTCAAACATCAAAGAAAGGATGTATGAACATGGAATTTAAAGGAAGCCGCACCGAAGCAAACCTCATGGCGGCCTTCGCGGGAGAAAGCCAGGCGCGGAACAAGTACACGTTCTATGCTTCCCAGGCGAAAAAGGACGGCTACATGCAGATCGCACGGATTTTCGAGGAAACGGCCGCGAACGAAAAAGAACACGCCGAGCTGTGGTTTAAACAGTTGCACGGCGGCAGCGTTCCGGGGACAGCCGACAACCTGGCCGATGCCGCGGCGGGCGAGCATTACGAATGGACCCAGATGTACGCCGACTTCGCCAAGGTCGCCAGAGAAGAGGGCTTCACCGCCATTGCCACGACATTCGAGCTGGTCGCCAAAATTGAGAGCTTCCACGAGCAGCGGTATCTCAAGCTGCGCGACAATCTGGAGACCGGCAAGGTCTTCAAACGCGGCTCCGGCACCATTTGGGTCTGTCTCAACTGCGGCCATCTCTATACCGGGGAAACGCCTCCCACCCTCTGCCCGGTCTGCAAACACCCGCAGTCCTATTTCCAGCTCCACATCGAAGATTATTGAGGCGCGGTCATGGACAAGAAAAAAGAAAAGCCCTCCTATCAGGCTCAGCAGACCGCCATGCAGGACGCCGTGACGCTGCAGAATCAAGGCCGCGGGGACATTCTCTCCGACGTGCTCGGCAGCTATACCGGCACCGCCGAACACGGCGAACAGCCGGAACAGGACGCGGACGATCTGTAACCGATAGGAAAACGCTCTGCCGTGGATTCACGGCAGAGCGTTTTTAGTGCGGCGCCATCTCCATCCATGCTGGGAAGTTCAACAGCCGTCAGCATAGAGCAAAGCAAATATAAGGCAGGTAAGGAAATGGCTTGGTTACGGGCTGCAGGGCAAGCAGCAGACGCTCCCTGTTCCTGGAGAGGCTTATTAGCATCTTATTCAGGCCTCCGGCTTTGCCGAGGTTCTGGCTGCACCACGGATACGGGCGGCCGCCTTTCCGGATCTGGGGAGTACCCGGCCTGTTCTTGCTTTTTGAAAGCTTTTTATCGTATAATGGATCCGAAACATCCCCGGAAAGGAGAACCCGCATGGCCGCTCGCCTGCCCGCTGTCTCGCCGCTGCTCGATGCGGCCGGTCTGCCCCTGCACGGCTTTTGCCGCTTTGCCGACCTCGACGGCCGTCTTCTGCCCTGCCGGGCGGCCGCACGGCTGCCGGAGGGGGCTTCGGTCGTCATCGCCGCGCTGTTTCCTTATCGTTTTCCGGATAACGGTCCCCGCAATTTGTCCCGCTACGCCTGCGTCCCGGATTATCATCAGGCGGCCGGCGGCGTTCTGTGCGCTGCGGCCGAACGGCTCTCCCAGCGGTATCCCGCTTACCGGTTTGAACCGTTTATCGACAATTCCCCCATTCCCGAAGTACTGGCCGCCTCTCTCGCCGGGCTGGGCCGGATCGGCGACCACGGCCTACTGATTCATCCGCGGTTCGGTTCCTATGTATTTATCGGCACCATCGTGTGCAACGCCCCCTGGCCCGTCCCGCGGGCGGAACCCGCCTTCTGTTCCCACTGCGGCGCCTGTACAAAGGCCTGCCCCGGGAACTGTCTGTCCGCCGAACGGACGGACCGCGGCCGCTGTCTCTCCACTCTCACGCAGAAAAAGGGTGAGCTGACCGC
>CABQAA010000109.1 GCA_902461995.1 uncultured Oscillospiraceae bacterium
AGGGGAACTTCGGGAGCGGCTGGCCGCTTATTTTTTGGCCATGCCGCCTCTCGATAAACAGAATAGCAGCCAGCGGCGCCAGACCCGCCGTGCCTTAAACGCCTGTTGGGATTTGGACATGGCGTCTCTGCTCGTTTACCATGCGGCCGGCCGGCCGCTTATGGCGGGCGACCTGGGCCGTTTTCTGGCGGCCACTCTTCATGGGGCCAAGGCCGTTTTGCAGGATGCCGTCTCGGTGCGGCTGACCCTTCCGTCCCGTCCTTTTCCCAGTGTGTTCCAGCCCCGTATGGTGCAGCTCGCCCTCATCGCCCTGCTGCGGGATGCCTGCCTATCCGGGGCGAGCACTCTCCAGATCTCGGTCGAGGCCGGTTCCCGCGCCCTGCGCTTGCTGTGCACATCCGACCGAGCCGGGAGTTATTCCCCTGCCGCCAGGCTGGCAAAAGAAACCGCCGCGCGGCATGGCGGCGCTTTTCTGCGCCCCTGCAGCACGGCGGAACCACTCCATCCGTTTCCCGTTTTTGTATCGGCACTGGGATTCCCCGCCATGACGGCGGCCGGAGCGGGCGGATTTTCGTTTCCTTCGGCGGAGGAACTGCTTGCCAACCCGCTCTCCCCTCTTTATACCGGCCTTTACTCGATTTTGGAGGAATAGTCTTTTAAAATATCGTCCACATCCGGCCGAGCCGCTTCGGGCGCAACCGGAGTTTCGGTGCGGATCCAGCCCTCTTCCGGAACCGGAGCCGCATCCCGCACGGATGCCTCCTGCGGATCTTCGGGTCCCGACGGATCCGTGGGTTCAGTCTCTGCCGTCTCAGGGGCATAGGGCCGCCCATACGCCTGGGCGAAAGCAAAAGCGAGCGCGAAGAGCCCGATGCAGAAATCCACCGGTGTCGCGAGAACACAGGCCTCGGCCGCGTCCAGATGGCCCATGACGACCATGATGAAATGGGTCGCCGGACCGGTCAGCGCACACAGAGCGGCAGCAAGCGAAACACCCACCAAGAACCGGGGACGGCTGTTTCCGACCCCCGCAGTATACCGAGCAAAGAACAGAAAGAACAGCATGACGAAAATCATCATGATGAAATCGTAAAAGCTGCGGTAGACGTTGATGGCGCTGATATAGGACATCTCATATCGGGCCAGCCGCATCCAGATCCACAAAACCGGGCAGAGCGCCCACAGGCGATAGACGCCCGGACGGCTGCCGTCCTCCTGGAGCCAGAGCAGGCCCAGCCGGAACAGGAAGGCCCCTCCCGCTATACCAAAGAAAATGGAAAGGGACAACACCAACTGATCGGCAATTCCCATCGATTCTACCGTGGGGGCGGGAGCCGTGTGATTAAAAAGCCAGTTCCACGTGTCAAACAGACAGGAAACCACCAGCGCCGCGCCCGCCAGCATCCCGAGGGCGGCCGTGGGCTTCAGCCACACACCCGAAACCTGCAGAGGCTCCTGACGGCGAAGGCCCGTCCAGATCAGCACCCCCAGCATGGTCAGCAACATCACGGCAATGACCACATAACTCAAACGGAACAGACCGTCCTGCCGGTTCAGCATATGCGGCGTGATCCAAGCACGCAGCGCCAGGACCACGACGACCATTGCCGTCGTCAGAAACGCCGCGTTTTTATACTGTTTCTGCATGAGAACACCCGATTTCCCGTCATTTTCCCAAATAAAACACATCCGGTGGAGGAACCATCCGTCCCTCCACCGGACCATCATAGCACATTTTCCCCCGGATGAAAAGGGGAACCGCGCATTCTTTCTTATTCCCCGGTCCGTTCGCTGAGCGGAACATACGCCTGCCGTTTGGCGAGCGACTTGTAGGCCGGCCGGATGATCCGGCCGCCGGTGAGGTTCTCCTCGATCCGGTGGGCGCACCAACCGGGCATCCGTGCCACGGCGAACAGCGGGGTGAACAGGTCGGGGTGGATCCCGAGGGACCGGTAAACCAGCCCCGAATACATATCCACATTCGCGCACAGCGCCTTATCGTTTCCTTTCAGGCGGGCGAACACCTCCGGTGTCAGCCGTTCCACCGATTCGAGAAGTCGGAACTCGGCGCCGTATCCCTTCCGTTCGGCAAGATCGCGGGCGTAGTGCTTCAGGATAACCGCCCGGGGATCGGACAGGGTGTACACCGCGTGGCCCATGCCGTAGATCTTTCCGGAGCGGTCGCCCGCCTCTTTGCGGATGAGCTTTTCGAGGAACGCGGCCACTTCGTCGTCGTTTTCCCAGTTCCCGACCCCGGCCTTGATCGCCTCGAGCATTCCCATGACCTTGATGTTCGCGCCACCGTGCAGCGGGCCTTTGAGCGCCCCGATCGCCGCCGCGATGGCGGAGTAGGTGTCGGTTCCGGAGGAGGAAAGCACCCGGGCAGCAAAAGTCGAGTTGTTGCCGCCACCGTGTTCGGCATGAAGCATCAGGCACAGATCGAGCAGCTTGGCCTCTTCATCGGTATAGGAGGCGTCAGCGCGAATGGTGCGCAAGATCGTTTCGGACGTAGACAGACCCGGCTCGAGCGGATGGACATACATACTCTCCCGGTCGTAATGCCGGCGCTTGACCTGATAGGAATACCCCATGATGGTCGGCAGCATGGCGATGAGCTCGATGGACTGCCGCAGGACATTCTCCATAGACAGATCGTCCGGATTGTCGTCGTAGGAATAGAGGGCGAGGACCGACCGGGCCAGCTTGTTCATAATATTCGGAGAGGGGGCTTTGATGATCATGTCCTCCGCGAAATACTCGGGCAGCTCCCGGCACTCGGAGAGCAGCGAGGTGAAGGCGTCCAGCTGCTTAGGGGTGGGCAGGGTGCCGAACAGCAGCAGCCAGATCGTCTCTTCAAACCCGAACCGGTTTTCCGATACGCAGCCCCTGACGAGTTCTCCCACATCCACGCCGCGGTAGATTAAATGGCCTTCCACCGGGGCCTTTTCCCCTTCACTGAGCACATAGCCGTGCACGTTGCAGATCAGGGTCAGCCCCGCCATAACGCCGCTGCCGTCCGCGTTTCGAAGTCCACGTTTGACGTCGTATTGTTCAAATTTTGCCGGATCGATCCGGTTATTTTTCTTGAATTCCTCGCATAGAGATGTAAATGTGGCGTTGGACAACCTGCCGTCCGTGTGCATGGCGGGTGCTCCCTTCCTTGATATCCAGCGTATTGAGATCCATTATAGCCATTCCCCGCAGTGAAGTCAAGAGAAAAGTTGCGCGAAATGCAGCTTTAATTCCTTTATCATTCATTTTAGATCGAAGTTAACCGAAATTTCCCCTGAGTTTCCTCTCGTTTTGAAATGTGGAGAAAATAATCCATCACAGTCTATGGCAACTCGAAAGGATGACCATCGATGAAACGATACGCTCTTCTGATTCTCTGCTGTTACATCGTTTTGCTGCTCCTCCCCCTGCCTGCCCTTGGGGTTTTGGGAAACGGCGAGCTGCCGCCCTCCTCGTTGCCGCTGGATTCCCCCTCTTCCTCAGAAAACTCCGAGCCGGAACCGAAAAGCGGAGTTTTCAAGGTTTTGGATCCTGCCAGCGGCACGGTCTACACCTATTCGGAGCGGGACTTTGTTCTGTACACCGTGGCGAGCGAAATGCCCGCCTCCTATCAATCCGAGGCCCTCAAGGCTCAGGCCGTGGCCTCTTTTACCTATTATAGTTACCGGCGGGAACTAAACGCCTCGAACCCCGATCCGGCCCTGCAGGGCGCGGACTTTTCCGGGAACATGCCGCAGACCTTTCCCGCCATCTATTCCCCCGAGGGATTGCGGGAACGGTGGGGCGAGAAGTTCGACGCCTATTACCAAAAGCTCGCCGCAGCGGTCGACGAGGTGATGGGCCGCCGTCTGCTGTACGACGGCCGCCTGATTTTCGCCGCCTATCATGCTATCAATTCCGGCACTACCGAAACGGCGGAGGTCGTGTGGGGAAAGGATTATCCCTATCTGCAGTCGGTTCCGAGTCCCGGCGACAAATTGTCCCCCGACTATCAGTCGAATGCCTCTTTCACCGCTGAGGAATTTTCCGCCAAACTGACGGCCGCCGTCGCCGGACTGACGCTTGAAGGGGACGCGGCCGGCTGGATTACGGGAGAGCCTGCCTGTTCCCCGGCCGGAACCGTCACGGCCCTGACTGTCGGCGGACAGAACCTGACGGGACGGCAGATCCGGGAAGCATTTGGACTGCGTTCGGCCTGTTTTACCTCCGCCTTCGCAGACGGCAGCTTTGCTTTCTCGGTCCAGGGCTATGGCCATGGAGCCGGCATGAGTCAGTACGGAGCCGACTATATGGCCAGACAGGGGTTCAAATGGGATGAAATTCTCTCCCATTACTACACCGGTGTGACCATTGTGTAGAACAGCGTGTTCCTTCCAGCTCTCCGAGCGGAACGGTGTATGAATAAGCCGTATTTCCGCTGCTGAAAGCCCACGGGGGCGACGACACATATCCGTTTCACCCATATAGAGGGGAAATCGCATTGATAGGTTCATTTCAAAGTCCGTATCCGCGCTTCATCCTGTCTGTATACAGCAAAGGGGCGCCCTCCTATGGGGACGCCCCTTGTTTTTTAACAGCTGCCTTCGTGTATCTGTTTGGCTTTGATCAGATCGTTGACACAATCGATCTCGGTCCACGGGCAGCCAACCACATCTTCATAATATAGATCAAAATTATTTTTAAAAATCATCTGCATCAGCACGTCTTCAAACCATTGGGTATATAGGCCGTTCTCCACCATCTTCTCAAGTTCCGTCCGATACGGCTTGAGCGTCTCGCCGTCCAATTTGGTAATCCCTACATATTCGCCGTAGCAGGTGTCAAGATCCTTTCCCATAACCACAATCCGTCCGTTGCTGACTTGTACATTGTAATCGCCGCCCTCTTTGATCGAACCGTCCACCAGCATCACCGGACGTTCCGTTTTCTGACATACGATATCGCGCATCATATTCTCCGAAACCACAATATCTCCGTTTAGCAGAACTACATTATTGTCGTTCAAATACTCCCGGGCACACCACAAGGATCCCATGGAATTTGTCACGGCGTAAAACGGGTTGTAAACAAAATGTACTCCCGAAATACTCTGTTCGACCTTGTCATGCATAAACCCTGTAACCGCCACAATCGTGGCTTCGGGATCATAACGGCGGATCAGCATAACCATCCGCTGGAAAACGGAGGTATGCTCGTCGAGCATGTACATCGATTTCGGTGAAAGCAACGTCAGCGGCTGCAGACGGCTTCCCTTTCCGGCAATCATAAAAATATACGTCATAATTATTTACGCTCCTTATCCTGTTTTTCAACGTCTGTCGAGTATGATCCGGATATGCTCCGCCAACTCTTGATGATCCTCCAGTGTATGGTTGCCGATATGTGCCACCCGCAGTACACGGTCCTTCAGCATGCCGCCGCAGGGAGTGACTACGGTATCGTAATCGAGTTTCAGCCGCTCATAAACCATTTGCGCGTTCCCATCCGGGAAAATCACGGGAGTGATTGCACAGGAAAGAGGCGTTGCCGGCAGATCCAATCCCATGCTGCCGACACGGCCGCGAAAATCCTCCGCCAGACGGCGGACATGCGTCAGGCGGCTGTCAAGGCCCTCCCTTTTCAGATGAACCAGCATGTCATGCAGTTCCAGCGCCACTCCGACAGCCGGGGTGAAGGGGGTCTGCCCGCGTTTCAGATTCTCCACGTGCTCTTGAAAATCCAAATACATCGATCGGCGAGGATTTTTCACCACTCTTTCGGTATATAGGCGGCGGCTAAGATTTACGAAGCTCATGCCAGGTGACAGCGCCAGTCCTTTTTGACTGCTTAGAATTGTGGCATCGGCTCCGATTTGTTTGACAGAATACGCATCCGCCAAAAACGAACTAATGGCATCCACCACGAAATACATACCGTTTCGCTTGCAGAAAGCCGACAGCATGGCCGCATCATAAAGTTGCCCGGTCGAGGTCTCATGTATATTCACGAGGAGTGCCGTATATCTCTGTCCCTCATACGGAGTCAGACATTCTTCGGTCAGCGGTTTTCCGAACGGGAGATGAATGACATCGAAAGGGAGATTGTGCAACGCGCATATTTCCGCAAAACGGTGCCCGAACGTGCCGCCGTCGATCAGAAGAACACGGTCGTCTTTGGTAAAACAATTCAGCACGGTAGCTTCCATCGCCGCTGTACCCGACGCGGTAAGAAAAACCATGCAGCTGTCCGCCGGAGCATCCAGAAAGCTCTGAAGCATTTGCTCCGACTCCAGCATCATAGCCGAAAATTCCGGGGTGCGAAAATACGGAAGCGGTTTTGCCGCCACGTCCAGCGTATGGGGATACATCGCCACCGGCCCTACTGTAAAAACCTTCAAGCCAGCACAACCTCCAAGCTCAATACTTTTATACATTATCAAATAAACAGCCGACTCGATGAGCATTCACGCAACACTATTTGAACACCGTTGTATCATGCATGCATTCCCATGTCAATCAAAAAGAAGGCTTTGCTTTAAAATGTTAATAAATTAGACTTAATTGAACATTTTTAAGGAGACCTATGTGCTCGAGAAATCAGCCGATGATCCCCCGCATCAAAGCGTTTTTTTAGCTTTTCCAGTGCTTTTTTCTCGATGCGGGAAACATATGAACGGGATATATTCAACTTTTTGGCCACCTCGCGCTGGGTCAGTCCATCGCCGATGAGGCCGTATCGCCACTGGATGATTTCCTTTTCCCGATCGTCGAGCATCTCTTCCATATAGCGATACAATTTTTCCGCATTGATCTTCAAGTCGAGGTCATCGATGATGGTATCGTCCTGCGCAATGACATCCATCAGCGTGAGCGGATGTCCATCCTTATCCGTATCGATCGGTTCCATAATCGAGACATCCTGCGCCGTTTTCTTGTTGGCCCGAAACTGCATCAGGATTTCGTTTTCAATGCAGCGGGATGCAT
>CABQAA010000110.1 GCA_902461995.1 uncultured Oscillospiraceae bacterium
CGGGACCCGCCATATGCACATCCCGCACACCGTTTCTTTCCAGAATGTCCTTGAGTTCCTCCGGTAAAAACGTATACGTGATACACCAGGGGGCCTGTCCTTGTTCGTAGGCGGCGATTTCCTCTTTCCCGCCGAGCAGCCCATGCTCAAACACATCCATCGCCTGCACTTTGTCAAAAGAAAAGCGTTCGATCATCGCCCGGCGGTTCTGCAGAAACCACCGGGCCGTGGGATCCGCCGGATCGTCTTCCAGGAGGCACTCGGCTTTTTGTATGGGATTGGCCAAATAGGGCAGGCTCCCGAGGCGGGAGGACACGCTGATCATGATTCGTTTTTTCGCCATTTTCACCAGCGCTGCGATCACCGATTCCTGATGGGGATAGGTATAAGAAATCGGTGCATCAAACGACATCACGAGATCAAAGGACCGCTCGGCGAATCCGCCGAGATCCTCCAGGGCGCCCTCCACAAACGTCAGGCGGTCCAGCACACCCGCTTTTTCCGCCAATTCGCGGGCTTTGTCCAGCATCGGCCTGGAAATGTCAAAATGCGTAACGCGGATTCCCTGCTTGGCTAGCAAAATGGAAAACCGCCCGCAGCCGGCGCCGCCGTCAAACGCGGTCTCAATGCCGTCCAAATGCGCCAGCAATTCCTTTTCGATATGGCTCTTCTGCACGATATCGTCGATATACGTTTCTTCCCGCCGGCTTTCCAGCTCCCCTTTATCGGGTTGGTTCCATTGCCGTTCGGCAATTTTTTGGCTGTAGGATTTGTTCATTTTAACCCCTTCCCAAGGACGGATAGCCGACGGAACGAACGGCATTTTAGTCCATGGTCAAAACACCATCACCGGTTCGAGCGCCGTACGGGGGGCCACCCGCAGCACAAAGTCGACGTCTTCGGTCATTCCGGCCTCTGCCAAGGCGGTCTGAGCGGTTATGTACGCCAGTTCCGGCGAATTGTTATCCTTGCTCAGATGGGCCAGAAACAGCCGGGTGGTCCCCTGCCGGATCAGATTGGGCAGTTCGAAGGAGCAGGCGTCATTGGACAAATGCCCCGTTGCCGCCAGAATACGGCGTTTGAGAACGTAGGGATAGGGCCCGTTCTCCAGCATCCGAATATCGTGATTGGATTCGATCAGCACCAGATCACAGCCGTGCAGGGCCCCGCGCACCTCTTCCGTCATATGCCCCATATCGGTCGCCACGGCCAGGCTGCGTCCGTCACTCGTACTGACGCGGTAGCCGGTGCTCTCCCGGCTGTCGTGCGGTGTCCGGAACGACGTCACCAACATCCCCGCCAGTTCGACGGCGTCTTCCATCGTCCGGCAGTCGGCCTCCTCCGGCAGCGCACCGCCGCCCACCAGCCCGCAGCGGGTGCCCGGGGATGCGTAAATCGGCATATGATACCGTTTCTGCAGTACGCGGAGGCCGGCCGTATGATCGGAGTGCTCATGGGTGACAAAAATCCCCCGGATGCTCTCCATCGCGATGCCGCGGTCCCAGAGCGCCGTCTCGATGCGTTTCGCGCTCACGCCCGCATCGATGAGAATCCCCCCCTCGGGGGTGCCGATATATGTACAATTCCCGCTGCTGCCGCTGAAAAGCGGACAAAATCGTGCCATAAGGGTTCTGATCCTTTCCGGAAAAATCGTATACCATTGCCAAAGACATTTGAACCGTTCGAGTCTTTTTCCCAGTATAGACGGGATATGTAAAAGGCGTCTTCAAATGCTTCCGTCCAGGCATTTGAAGACACCCTTTTTAGATCATTACAGAGCCGTACGGATGGATTGTTCCGCAACATTGACAAGTTCGATATCCGCCCCAAGATGACGGAGCTTGTCCACAATACATTCGTAGCCCCGCTCGATATGATGGATATCTTCCACTTCCGTCGTTCCCTTAGCGGCCAATCCGGCGATCACCAGGGCCGCGCCCGCCCGCAGATCCACCGCCTTGACCGGGGCAGCCGTCAGGGGCTTGCCGCCCTGGATCACCGCCACCTTGCCGTCGACCAGAATGTCCGCTCCCATCCGGCGAAGCTCATCCATATACTGGAAACGATTGTCGAAGATGCTCTCAGTGATGATGCTGGTTCCTTCCGCCATGGCCAGCAGAACCGCGATCTGGGGCTGCATATCGGTGGGAAAACCAGGATGCGGCATCGTTTTGACATTGCAGTGAAGGATAGGACCTCTCCGGCAGACCCGCACATAATCGTCGTATTCCTCCACCTCGGCCCCCATTTCCAGGAGCTTCGCCGTGATGGATTCCAAGTGCTTCGGGATCACGTTGCGCACCAGAACGTCGCCGCCCGTGGCGACAGCCGCCGCCATAAAGGTGCCGGCCTCGATCTGGTCGGGAATGATGGAATAGGTGGTTCCGTAGAGGCGATCGACGCCGCGGATCTTGATCACATCGGTACCGGCGCCGCGGATGTCAGCGCCCATGGAGTTTAAGAAGTTGGCCAAATCGACCACATGGGGCTCTTTGGCCGCGTTTTCAATCACCGTTACGCCCCGCGCCTTGACGGCGGCGAGCATGACATTCACCGTCGCCCCGACGGAAGCCTCCAAATAGACCGAGCTGCCGACCAGGCGATCAGACTTCAGCTCGATCATGCCGTTTTCCATCGGCGCCACATCCGCGCCGAGCGCCATAAATCCCTTAAGATGCTTGTCAATGGGGCGAACGCCAAAATTGCAGCCGCCCGGCATGGCCACCTTCGCGGCGCCAAAGCGGCTGAGCAGAGCCCCCATAAAATAATAAGAAGCCCGCATTTTTCTTGCCAAATCATGCGGGACGGTATGGCTGGTTACAGGACGGGAATCCACTTCCACTGTATTTTTGTTGATGCGTTTGACCACCGCACCGAGATTATCCAGGATATCGAGGCTGGTGGCGACATCGGCAATATTCGGTATATTTTCAATGCGGCAGACACCGTTTGCGAGTAGGGTCGCCGAAAGAATGGCGACGACCGCGTTTTTCGCGCCGCTGATCTCTACTTCACCAATCAGGGGATTCCCACCACGGATTAGGTATTTTTCCAAACTCATCCAACTCCCCACGAATTCTAACATTCCTATTATAGCATGGATTTTCAAAAAATCAAATGAATTCGTTTTCCAGATCCATCCAAGAATGCGGTGAAGAGCACCGCTTGTATCTATAGTATGAACAGGCGGTGCGCGCTTCATCCAAGAGAGGTTTTTCCGGCGGCGATTCGGCAAAAAAACAAAAAAATTTCAATCAGAGACCCAGATCCTCTTCCACGAGAATCACTTTGATCCGGTTTTTGAGCTGCTGGTATCCCTGCACAACATAGGTGCTGCAGATACGATCAGGCGAGGCGCAGCCGTCGGTGCAGTGCTCCCCGTCCAGGGCCACACAACGGCCGGTGCGGGCACAAAATGTCTCTTTGGACAAACGGATCGCGTTGGCCGGGGCCGCCATGCACTTGACACGCTCCGCCGCCGCGTCGAGATCCGGCACCAGTTTGTTGCGGCCGACGACGACGATCACCGACGCCGGGCCGTAGCAAAGCGCGGCGACACGGTTTCCGTTGCCGTCCACATTGTAAAGTTCGCCGTGCATGGTGACGGCATTGGCCGAGCAAAGATACGCATCGGCGGAAAAGCTGTCCTGAAAAACCCGCCGGACCTGATCGGGGGAAAGCCCCGGCGCATACCGGTCGAGAAAGCGGTAGTCCCCGCTTCGCAGCAGCTCCAGAACGCCGGTTTCCCGGAGTGTTTCAGACCCTCCGACGGCCACCGTATCTCCCGGACGGAGCAGCATGCGAATGAGCGGAGCCACGTCCTCTTTGCAGGCTACCAAATGCGCTTCCATTTGATTTTTGCGCAGATTCTCCATGGTTGCCTGCAGCTGCAGGCGTGTGACCTCCCCGACATAGTTCTTCATGCCGTATCCATCCTTTCCTGTACACACCACAGCAGGCGGTTTACTCCGACAGTTCGAGCACGACCGGGCAATGATCCGACCCCAGTATGTCTGCGGCGATCGCCGCCTTGGTCACCTGAGGCGCCAGACGGTCGCTGACGAGAAAATAATCAATCCGCCATCCAGCGTTGTTTTTCCGGGCGTTAAAACGGTAAGACCACCAGCTGTAGGTCCCCGTCTCGTCCGGATGAAGCAGGCGGAAGGTATCGGTGAAGCCCGACGCGAGCAGACGGCCGAATGCCTCCCGCTCCTCGTCCGAAAAGCCGGCGTTTCCCCGGTTGGGACCGGGGTTCTTGAGATCGATTTCTTTGTGGGCGACGTTGAGATCCCCGCAGAGAATCACCGGTTTTTTCGCGTCGAGATCCGTCAGATACCGGCGAAGCGCCTCCTCGAAGGAGAGGCGGTAGGGCAGACGGCGCAGACCGTCCTGAGAATTGGGAGAATACAGGGTGGCGATGTAAAATTCCGGGTATTCCAGCGTCACGCAGCGCCCCTCGTGATTGTGCTCCTCTTCCCCGATACCGAACGCGGCGGAAAGCGGCGGTTTCTTGGCAAAGATCACCGTACCCGCGTAGCCTTTTTTCTCCGCGTAATCCCAATATGAGGTATAGCCGGGCAGCGTGAGATCCAGCTGCCCAGCTTGCAATTTCGTCTCCTGCACGCAGAAAAAATCCGCGTCCATTTCTTCCACCACGTCAGCGAAGCCCTTGTTCAGACAGGCGCGCAGACCGTTGACGTTCCAGGAAACCGCCTTCATTCGAGGTCTTCCCCGTTTTCCAGAGACGCGAGCATCGCCACACGGCGCTCGTGGCGGCCGCCCTCAAATTCCGTCGTCAGAAAGGTGCGCACGATGCTTTTGGCGAGTTCCGGGCCGATGACGCGGGCGCCCATGGCCAGCATATTGGCATCGTTATGCCGCCGGGTAAGCTCGGCGGAATAAGGTTCACTGCACAGGGCGCAGCGGATGCCTTTCACCTTATTGGCCGCCAGGGAAATCCCGATGCCGGTCCCGCAGATGACGATCCCGCGTTCGCATTCACCGGAGGCCACGGCTTTCGCAGCCCGGGCGCCGAAAACGGGATAATCGCAGCTGTCGGTCGAATAGGTCCCGTAATCGTGGTAGGCAAGGCCCATCTCATCGAGCAGGGCTTCCACCTCTTTTTTCATATCGAGCGCGGAATGGTCACAGGCAATGGCAATCATGATAATCCTCCTACTCATTCATAGAAAAGGGGAAACGGAACCTCCGTTTCCCCTTTATTGTGTGAATTCTGGTAACGCTTATTCAGCGGGTTCCTCCGCAGGGGTCTCGGCAGGAGCTTCTTCCGCGGGCGCGGCTTCCGTCTCGCCTTCGTCTTCAAGAAGAGCGCGGATCGAGAGACTGATGCGCTTGCTGTCGTAATCGACGTTGATGATCTTGACCTTCACATCCTGGCCGACCTTCAGCTCATCCTGCGGTTTCTCGATACGGCGGTTGGCAATCTGGGAGATGTGAATCAGGCCGTCGATGCCCGGAATGATCTGCGCGAAGGCGCCGAACGTGGTCATCCCCACAATTTTGGCATCCACCACCGAGCCGATCGGATACTGGGCCTTAAAGATCTCCCACGGATTGTCCTCCGATTTGCGGTAGCCCAGGGAAATCTTTTTCTTTTCGGTATCCAGATCACGGATATACACATCCACCGTGTCGCCGACATTCACAACTTCGGACGGATGCTTGATCCGGCTCCAGGAGAGTTCGGAAATATGGATCATGCCGTCCACGCCGCCCAAATCGACAAAGGCGCCGTAGGACGTCAGGGATTTCACCACGCCGGTGTACCGCTGGCCGACCTCGGCCTGCGCCCAGAACGCGGCTTCCTTTTCCTTGCGCTCCTCGCGGGCGATCGCCCGGATGGAGCCGACCGCACGGCGGCGGCTCTGGTTGACCTCGATGATTTTAAAGCGCACATCCTGCTTGAGCAGCGGGGAGAGATCCTCCATCCGCACGGCAGACGCCTGGGAAGCCGGGATGAACACCCGCACACCGTTGGTCACGGCCAGCAGGCCGCCCTTGATCACGTCGGTGACGACGCCATCGAGGACTTCGCCGCTTTCTTCCGCGGCCACCACGATGTCCCAGCCCTTGAGCGCATCGACCCGCTTTTTCGAAAGCATGATGGTGCCTTCCTGGTCGTTGGTGCGCATGATGAGCAGATCCAGCTCATCCCCGACCTTCACGAGATCGGCCGGATTGACGCCGGGGGTCGCGGACAGCTCGTCGACCGGAATGTATCCCGCCTGCTTGCGGCCGACCACCTCGACCTGCACCTCGTTCGGGGCAATGCCCACGACAACGCCACGGACCCTCTCATCTGTAGATAAACTCTGAAGAGAAGCCTCCAGCGCCTCTTCAAAACTCATTTCCTCAAAGGATTTGGCCGGAGCTTCAGCAGGGGCGGGTTCGGCCTGGACGGCTTCGGCCGGAGCCGCCGTCTCTTCCGCGGTGGGGAGAGTCTCGTTTTCCTGGACGTCGTTGTTGTTGACAATTTCGGACATGGTTGAAAGTACCTCCTTTATAATATCGGCGGGGGTCGAGGCGCCGGCCGTGAGACCGACGGTCTTTGCTCCAGCAAACGGACCGGAGGACAGCTCGTCCGCCGTCTCGATCAGAATCGTCCGACAGCCTTGCTGGCACACATCCCGAAGCTTGGCGGTGTTGGAGCTCTGGCGCCCGCCGACAATCACCATCACATCGCTCTTCTGCGACAAAGCAACCGCCTCATGTTGTCTTTCGGCAGTCGCATTACATATTGTATCAAAAACCAAAGGATTTGTATAGTGTTTTTTTGCGAATCGGGAGCACTTTTCCCAAGTTTCAACCTGAAAAGTGGTTTGAGAGACCAAAACAACCGGCTTCTCATTCAAAATTGCCTCGTTTTCGCACAGGTCTTGCAGCTCTTCCAAGGTTGAAAAAACGAAAGACGGACCCCGGCAGTGCCCCTGAATGCCGATGACCTCGGGA
>CABQAA010000111.1 GCA_902461995.1 uncultured Oscillospiraceae bacterium
ATACCGGATCGCCTGTGCACAGCCGTTTTTCTCCGGAATCCTGTTTACCGGAGCCACCGTTCTCGTCTCTTCTCTGTGCGGATCCGGCGTCAGAGCCGTCCAGAGCAGGACCAGCAGCAGGGAGAGCATCAAACACATCAGCAGTGCCTCCGCCCATGCCAGCCACGGCGTCATGAAAACGTGCGAACCGGGCCGGGCGGGACAGGACCCCAGATAAAGCGCCAGCGCCGCCCCGACCAGGGCGGCAGCGTGAGCCGCTCCCACCCATAGCACTTTGCTACGCGTCCCCGCGCGGGAAACCGTCAGCAGCAAGGCGCAAAGCCCTGTTTCCAGAAGCAATCCGGAGCCTGACAGGCCCCACAGCCGCCCCGCGCTGGTTTCTACGGCGGCGAACCATCCGCAGGAAACCGCTCCGACCGCCGTCAGCAGCAACGGGATCCCCCACCGCACCAGCCCTTTTCCCTGCCGAAGCAGCCGGGTCAGGAGCATGGCCAGAGGAAATGCCGCAAGGACCAATAACGTCCGGCCGATTTGCCTGGCCATCAACGCCTGCATCTTCACATCGTTCCCCATAAGGCGCAGGTACTGAAAATAGCCGACAAACGACGGATAGGGTGTATTTTCAAAGAAAGCCCGCTGCCAGAACAGGCCGCCGATCATCAGGACCAGCACCGCCGCCATGGCCGCCGCAATCCAAAGAACCCGTCCGCGTTTTGACCGCCGCATATTCACCCCTCCGCCGATTCACCGCCGCATCCGCTTCGTCAGTCCTCTTCCTCGTCATCCGGGCGGTCCCAGTTGTGCCAGACCGCCTGCACATCGTCGTTGTCCTCCAGAACCTCCAGCAGCTTCTCCATTTTCAGCGCCAGGGCCGGATCCTCAATAGCTGTGTACACATCCGGGACCATTTCGATTTCCGCCGAGACGAACGCATAGCCCTTCGCCTCCAGGTCATCCCGGACACCCGAAAAATCATCGGGTTCGGTGGTGATTTCAAACACGTCGCCATCGGCGGCGAAATCCGAAGCCCCGGCTTCGAGCGCATCCTCCATCACTTTGTCCTCGTCCAGCCCCTCTGCCTCAATGGCGAGCACGCCGCGGCGGTTGAACAGGAACCCGACGCAGCCGGATTGTCCGAGATTGCCGCCGTACTTATCGAAATAATGGCGCAGATCGCCCGCCGTGCGGTTGCGGTTATCGGTCAGGGTCTCGACGATCACGGCGATGCCGTTCGGGCCGTAGCCCTCATACTGCAGCGCCTCGTAGCTGTCGCCGTTTCCCTCACCCGCCGCCTTTTTGATGATGCGGTCGATGTTGTCATTCGGAACGTTGTTCGCCTTGGCCTTGGCGATGGCGTCCTTGAGCTTGGAATTGGACGCGGGATCGGGGCCGCCGCCCTCTTTCACCGCAACCGCGATTTCACGGCCCATTTTTGTGAAGATCTTGGCTTTTTGGCCGTCGGTCTTCTCCTTTTTTCGTTTGATGTTGTTCCACTTGGAATGTCCGGACATACACAGGGTCCCCTTTATTCATCAGATAGCGGCGGCCGTCGGCCGCCTCCAAAACATATATGGGTAGTATAACACACCCTAGCCTCTCGTGCAAGTGCACCGGAAGAAGTGGATATCGAATGCAAAAACGAGAGATAACAACAATTCCATAGTGAAAAATGTTAAATACAAACCCGATGCCCCGTGTTATAATAAGACAGAAATGAGAAAATCGCGTGTAATTGTCTTCCTTTTTACTTGAAATCGGTCTTTATTTAACATTTCTCACAGACTCGACTACAGAAAGGAGGGACCCTGTGGAATCCGTAACGACCTTTCGGCGGGTAAAATTCCATTTCGACAACGTTCATTTCAAGGTCCCCCTGGAATTCGGCGCCTATCGGCTGGTGCAGGCAGGGGATTTGGCGACAGAGGCAGATTATCTCTGTGAGCCGCATATCCAAAGCGTCTACGAAATCTCGTACGTCGTCTCGGGGGAGGGCGTTTTTTACGTTGACGGCAATCCCTATCCTCTGCGCAAGGATATGCTGTTCATCAACCGTCCGGGGGAAGAGCATTCCATTCTCTCAAATAAAAGCAATCCCATCCGCTATTTTTATCTGGGTTTCACCTTTCATGAACAGTCTTTGTCCAAATATGAATATAAAACCCTCAAGGACTTTTTTGACACCAGCGAAAAACGGATTGCCACGGCGGGCAGCAGCCTGCAGGATTCTTTTCTCAAGCTGTTCAACAACCTGATCACCACCGATATGTTTGCCGGCTCTATGATCGAGTCCTGTCTCCATCAGATCATCGTCACGGTCTACCGCCAGTACAACGACGCCGCCGAACGGGTGTATGCGCCCACCCAGCCTTTGGACGGAAAAAAGCGGCTGCTTTACGACATCATCCATTACATAGATGTGGAAAGCGAAGATATGGGCGCCCTGCAAAAACTCAGCGAAACCTTTGGCTACAGTTATTCATATATCGCCGACCTGTTCAGCCGCAACATGGGGGAATCTCTCAAGGAGTACTTCACCCGCCGCCGTTTTGAACGGGCCGCCCAGCTGCTCGAGGATGGGATGAGCGTCACCCAGATTGCGGAGATGCTCGGATACAAGTCCATCCATTCCTTCAGCCGCGCTTTCACTAAGCGCTTCGGGGTCTCCCCCCTGGAATATCGCAAGGCGCAAAAAGACAACCGTGGGAAAATACCAACAAATAAGGAGAGAGTATGATGAAAGTAGCAGTCATTGGTTGCGGCAACATCGCCAACTCGGCGCACATCCCGGCATACATGAAGAATCCAGACGTGGAGATCGCCTATTTCTGCGATATCCTTCCCGACCGCGCCGCGGCGGCGGTCGAAAAGTACGGCTGCGGCAAAGCTATCACGGATTATCACGACATCTTAAAGGATGCGGAAGTCGAGGCCGTGTCGGTCTGCACCCCCAACAATGTCCACGCTCCTATCGCTATCGACTGCCTGAAAGCTGGCAAAAACGTCCTGTGTGAGAAACCCGCCGCCCGGACCTATGCGGAAGCGCTCGAGATGCAGAAGGTGCAGCACGAGACGGGCAAGGTCCTCAACATCGGCGTCGTCAACCGTTTCAACGACAGTGTGAACCTGATCAAACAATACATCGATTCCGGTAAACTCGGCGACGTGTTCCATGTCTATGTCAGCTTCCGTTCCCACCGCAGCATCCCCGGCTTGGGCGGCGCGTTCACCACCAAGGCCATTGCGGGCGGCGGCGCCCTGATCGACTGGGGCGTGCACTTCCTCGACATCGTGATGTACTGCTGCGGTGATCCCAAGCCCGTGACCGTCTCGGGTGAGACCTTCTGCCGCCTCGGCAAGGATATGAAGGGCTATGCGTACACCGATATGTGGGCGGGCCCCCCGGATTACAACGGCACCTACGACGTGGATGATTCCGTCGCCGCCCTCATCCGCACTGCCGGCCCGGTCATCACCCTCAACGGCGCCTGGGCTCAGAACATCGGCGAAAACGAGATGTTCATCGATTTCATGGGCGACAAGGCTGGCATCCGCCTGCAGTATGGTCAGGATTTCACTGTTTATACGGCCGAGCACGGCGCTCTGGTGGAATACAAACCCGTCTTCAAAATGAACAACCATTTTGAAAATGAGATCAATGCGTTCGTCAACTGCATCAAAACCGGCGAAAAGTTGCCGTCCCACATCGACACCGTCGTGATCACCGCCAAAATGATGCAGGCGATCTATGACTCCGCCGAGCAGCACCGCGAAATCGCGATGGACTGACCGTCTGCGTAAAAAGGAGGGTCTTCCCTTGAAAATCGGATTTATTGATTACTATCTTGACGAATGGCACGCCAACAACTATCCTGAACTCATCAAAGAGTTGTCGGGCGGCGCCATGGAAGTGGCCTATGCCTATGGGCATATCGACAGCCCCATCGGCGGAATGACGACGGATGAATGGTGTGCGAAATACGGTATCGAACGGATCATGACCATCGATGAACTGGTCAAGAAGAGCGATGCGCTCATCGTTCTGTCCCCCGACAACTGTGAAATGCACGAAGAGCTGTGCCAGATCCCGCTGCGCTCGGGCAAACGGTGCTATGTGGACAAAACCTTCGCCCCCGATTATCCGACCGCCCGGCGCATCTTCGACATCGCGGAACAGAGCGGCACCCCCTGTTATTCCACATCCGCCCTGCGGTTTGCCGACGAGTACAAGGATATCGACACCGCCTCGATCACCTCGCTGTGCTCCTGGGGCCCCAACGATTTCAACACCTACTCCATTCATCAGCTCGAGCCGATCATGATGCTGATGAAGACGCAGCCCACCCGGGTGATGTACCTGCCGGGCGAAAATTGGTACAGCGTCGTCATCGCGTTCCAGGACGGCCGCACGGCCACACTGACCGGCTATGCAAAGGGTTCCCCCTTCATGATGAACATTGCGGGCAAGACCGAAAACCATCTGCTCAAGGTGGAATCCGAATTCTTCCGCAACTTCATCGTCGAGCTGGTCGCGTTCTTAAAGACCGGCGAGGTCCACGTCCCGCATGAGCAGACCCTCGCCATCATGGCGGTGCGCGGTGCCGGGCTCGAGGCGATCGAGCGCCCGGGCGAATGGGTGGATGTCCCCACGATCTCCTAATCGCGTAACTTCCTGTATGAGAAAGGAGCCTAACGATGAGCGAATTTTCGATCGGCATCATTGCCGACTGGCTGAAACTCCCTTTTGAAGAAAGCCTCAAGGCCTGCGCCGAAATGGGGGCGGACGGTGTACAGCTCTACGCCGTGAGCGGCGAGATGGCCCCCGAAAACCTCACCTCCGCCCAGATTGCGGAAAAGAAAGCACTGCTGTCCCGTTACGGTCTGACCGTGTCGGCCCTGTGCGGCGATCTCGGCGGTCACGGCTTTGCCAGGAAAGAAGAAAATCCGCAGAAGATTGAAAAATCCAAGCGGATCGTTGACCTGGCCCTGGCGCTCGGCAGCCGCGTCGTTACCACCCATATCGGTGTGGTGCCGGAAGACGACACCTGCGACACCTACAAGGTTCTGCAGGAGGCCTGCAACGATTTGGCGGAATACGCCCATCAGAACGGCGCGTTTTTTGCGATCGAGACCGGACCGGAACCGGCAGCCCGCTTGAAAAAGTTTCTCGACGGGTTGGATTCCAAGGGAGTCGCCGTCAACCTCGATCCCGCCAACCTCGTCATGGTGACCGATGACGATCCCGTCGAGGCGGTGTACACTTTGAAGGATTACATCGTCCACACCCATGCCAAAGACGGAATCATGATCCAGAAGACCGATCCCAAGCGGATTTACGATTTCTTTGCGGATAATGGCATTGAAGATCTGCGGCTGGGGGATTATTTCAAGGAAATGCCCCTCGGCCAGGGCCGTGTGGATTTCGACGCTTATCTGAACGCCCTGCGGGAGATCGGATATCATGGCTTCCTGACCATCGAACGAGAGATCCAGACCGATCCGCGGGCCGATATCCAGCTGGCGATCGATTTCCTGAAAAGCAAAATGAAGTGATGAAAAGTCACCCCTCGGAGCCGCCCGGGGGGTGACTTTTTCGTGAGAAAACTTCACGCATCCGTCCTTGACACCGCTCCGTTACCATGGTATTCTGAAACGGTGAGGTGACGACGGTGGAGGATCGGGAAATGCTGCAGGTCATTCTTCAAAAAGTGACCGGCATGGAGACGGATATATCCGGCATGAGAGTCGATATAGCTGACCTAAAATCCGACGTATCGGAGCTCAGATCCGATGTAGACGACCTGAAAGCGGATATGGTCGGGGTCAAAACCGACGTGGCTGGATTGAAAACCGACGTGGCTGGATTGAAAACCGACGTGGCCGGGCTGAAAACCGACGTGGCCGAACTGAAGACGGAAATGGTCGAGGTCAAAGAGCGGGTGACCAACATCGAAATCATCCAGGAAACGGTGACAAACCGGAATATACAGCTTTTGATGGAGAACCAGCGGGGCATCAACGACAAATTTCGTCGGCTGGATCATGTGGAAACGAGAGGAGAATCCCTCGAGATTCGCACCGCCGCCTTGGAGGAGGTCACCCGTTCCCACACAGCCGATATTCGGGAACTGCGAATGGCCAAATAAAAAGACCGAACGACGTATCGTTCGGTCTTTCATATTTACCAAACAAATCCGGAGGAATGGACAGTCGTCCGTTCCCCCGGATCTCGTTTACCGGCTCCAATTGCAGGGAAGGCGGCCGTCAAGGGCCGCGATGATGGTTTCCGGCGTGTTCTCCGGCAATTCCAGATAAGGCCCCGCCTCCTGGATTTGATGAAGATAATGGGCATCCGAATCGAGCAGCAGCGGCAGATCCCGAATGGCCGGATGCCGGGCGGTCATCTCGTTCGGATCCCCCAAGGCGGTCACTTCCACCGCGGTGAATCCCACACAAGGGATATCCCCCAGAGCGGCCGGAACGCTGAAGGATGGCCGGTCGATATGGGCCGGAAAGGCCGTTCCGCCGAAGGAACGGGCGAGCGCGGCCGCCTCGTCCACACTGATCCCCGACGCTCCGGCGAGAAAAGCGTCGGTTCGGCCGATGATCGTATCCTCCGCATCCAGTATCAGCTGCTCGCCAAAGATCTCGGGCCGGTTTTTGATCGGCGGCAAAGTCGGAAGCACCCGGTCTTCAAACGCCTTCGCCGCTTCAAGCGTGGGAAACAGGCAGACCACATGTGCTTCTTCCGACGTACACAGCTCCATTCCCGGCAAAACGGTAAGCCCGGTTCCTTTTGCCGCTTCGAGGACGGCCGGACAGTTGCCGCAGGTATTGTGATCCGTCAGGGCGATGGCGGACAAGCCTGCCAGCCGCGCCATGTTGACGATGTTGCAGGGCGTCATGTCCGCATCGCCGCAAGGGGACAGGCAGGAGTGGATATGCAGATCATAATATAC
>CABQAA010000112.1 GCA_902461995.1 uncultured Oscillospiraceae bacterium
ACCAAATCGGAAACGCTGCAGGCGTTCGCTACATCGTTTTGAAGATCGGCCTTCAGCTCTTTGTAACCGGCATACCCGAGTTTCTTGCAGAAACGCCCGATGGTCGCGTAACTGGTGCCCGACTTTTCCGCCAGTTCTTCGATTGTCAGGCTCAGCACTTCTTCCATATTGTTCAGGATATAATCCGCAAGCCGGCGTTCCGCCGATTTGACCCCCTTGTATATGCCGTTGATTTTAAGCAGGCAGCCGCCCTGTCGGTGAAACGTAAACTCCAACATACTAAACACTCTTTCTGATTTTATTCTTTATATAAGCCCGGCAGAGCGCCGCAGCTCATGAAACAAAATCATCGGCCGATCCGGCAGAGGGAATCGCGAATCCACAGCGATTCCCTCTGCCGCTGTGAATTACGCTCTCGATTTGCGGCGTGTGTACACCAATGCTCCCGCCGCACTCAGAAGGGCCGTGAAGCCGATCACCGTGCCCACGCCGCTTGCGGCGCCGGTTTTCGGATTGTCAGTGGGCGTCCCCTCGCCATACAGGGTGATGTCGTCGATACCGGTCTTCGTCGAAGCGCCGTCATACAGGAAATACGCCCGGAAGAAATTGACCGAGCCGAGATCGATTTTGCCGCCTTGCTCCTCGGCCAAATTCATCGGCAGATACAGCTCGTTCCAGCCGTCCTGATAAAGAAAATCCAGAACGTTCCAGTGCAGCTCGTTTTTATCCGCTTCGCCGCCGCTGGCAAGCTCGATTTGGCCGCCGGTCAGTTTCGAAAGATCTTCCACATACACATACATCTTCAGACAGCCGTTCCGATAGCCGCCCAGTTTCAGTGCCGGATCGAATACGCGGGCGAAATTGCTGGCATCCTTTGCGCTGCTCTCGAAATAAGTGCCCTTGACAGGCGAGCCGGATGTTTTCGCGGTGATCCCGGTATTGCCCCAATCGGCAATCTTTTCCACGGGATCGATTGTAATTTTTTTATCCGTGGCCAGCTTGGAATAATCGGTCGGTTTGGCATCCTCGCCGGCGCCTTTCAGACAGGCGTAAATATCCGTAATGCCCGTCTTCATGCTTCCGGTATAGGCGATATAGACACGGAAGTAATTGATGAGCTGGAAATTCGGACGTCCGCCCTCTTCGACGGCTTTGGCAAAGGGCAGATACAGCTCGTTCCAGCCGTCTTTCGTCAGATACTCTTTCACGTCCCAGTGAATTTCCTGGACATCCGCCGCACGACTGCCGGTCAGTTCGATCTGACCGCCGGCCACATTCGCCACGTCATCCACATAGACCCAGAGATGAAGGAATCCATCTTTCACATAATTGCGCAGATCCATCGCCGGAGAGAAAGCTCGGGCATACACCGCGATGTCTGCCGTTTCGGCACCGATATAAGCCCCGTCTTCCGGTCCACCGCTCGTCTGGACCGAGGTGCCGGTAGGCAGCCAATTGTCGATCGAGGTTCCCGCCTCGATCGCAAGCTTGGTGCCGTAGACCGTCGGTTCCTCTTCCACCTTTTCCAGGCACAGTGTCGGATCCATGAGACCTGTCTTCATGGTCCCGGTATAGGTCAGATACACCCGGAAAAAGTTCACGGCAGCAAAGTCCGTGTCGCCTCCGGCTTTTACCGCATCCTTAACCGGCAGGAACAGCTCGTTCCAGCCGTTCTTGGCAATGTAGGGTTTCAGGTCCCAGCCGGTCTCCAGCGAATCGCCGAAGCCGCTACTGCTCAGTTCCGCCTGCCCGCCGGAGAGAAGCTCCTTATTCTCCACATAGAGCCACAGGTGCAGATACCCCTGATCTTTATAGTCGAGGAAATTGGCACCGGGTTCCACCGTATGAGTGTACTGGATGATGCCGTCGGTGCGGCTTTCCAACCAGGAGAGCCCCGCCGGAGAGGTCGCCACGCGATGATCCGCCTTGGTCGACCAATCGTCGAGATCGGCCGCGTCCGCGACCGGGGTGTGTTTATTATACCCTTCGTTCGTGGGAAGAGTCAATTCAGGTTCGACGGGATATTGGCCTTTTTTGCACATATACAGGTCGTCGACACCGGTTGTGATGTTGTCCGTGTAATGGAAATAGATGCGGAAGTAGTTGGCGGCACTCCAGTTGATCGCGGAGTTCCAATCTTCCGCTTTAGACGCTTCCAGATACAGATCGTTCCATCCGGTCTTCCACGCATACGCGCCGAGCGCCCACGCAGCTGACTGGTTGGCACCCTCGCCCGAGCTGGTGATTTCGGCACGCGCGTCGGTCACCTTCGAGGCGTCGCTTAAATAGACGCGGACATGCAGATAGCCAGCGCCCTCATAGGTGCTCAGATTTTTAGCAGCAAAGGAATAGGTGTACTGCATAAAGCCGATATCGCGGTTGCCGAGCAGGAATGTCTCACCAGCCGCCGATGTTTCCAATCGCAGGAAATCGGCGTCGCCCCACCCTTCGGCGGAGTCGATCGTGTCGATGACGGTTTTGTCACCGTAGGTATCCTCCGCCGCAACGGCGGCGAATGAACCGGACAGGACGCTCACCCCGAGCATCGTCAGAGCCATCGCAAGAGATAGCCATGCCTTCGATTTCTTTTTCATCGTGTACCCTCCAATTTAATTCATTTTTTGTGATATTGCTTGATACTATTTTAGTGTGTCTGCAATCATTTGTCAAGTATCGAATCCATCATTTTTGACACAATCCCTTTGTGTGTTTTATATATATCCCAAAACATTTGATTATAATATTTAATAAATATATAAATCGCCTTAACACATAGATGATTTCCAGAAAACCATATCATATAATTTATTCATTTTTAAATTTTTATATTGACATATATAGAGGAGGCGTGTTATTCTTACAGTAACCTGTTTTCCGTAACCAGAACCTTTCTTTGGAGGTGTATACATCAACATGAATGAGGCGTCCTATGCAGCCGGCTTTGATGGCCGGCTGCTCGCGAGGCTGGAACCCCCGACTTATCCGGTCGACGTGGTATTAGACACCGACACGGCCAATGAAGTGGACGATCAATATGCTTTGGCCTATCTGCTGCGTTCGGGCAACCGGTTGCGCACCCAGGCGATTTATGCCGCCCCTTTTTTCGACCGGACCCGCCGCTTCGGCAACTTCGCATCTGACAGCGCCGAAGAAGGCATGGAAAAAAGCTGGCAGGAAATCCAAGCCATCCTGTCTCTTATGCAACGGGAGGATCTCGCTGACCGGGTATTCAAGGGCTCGACTCGCTTTCTGGACCGCGAAACCGTTCCGGTCCTATCCCCGGCCGCCGAGGATCTGGCCGCACGCGCGATGGCGTACACATCGGAGCACCCTCTGTACGTCATCTGCATCGGTGCCATCACCAACGTCGCCTCGGCCCTGCTGCTGAACCCGGACATCGCGGACCGGATCGTCATCGTCTGGCTGGCGGGACACGCACACGATTGGCCTGACTGCATCGAGTTCAATCTGTTTGAGGATGTCGCGGCCTCCCGCGTAGTCATGACGAGCGGAGCCGCCCTGGTCCAGGTCCCCTGCATGGGGGTGGTGTCCGCCTTCGCCGTCACGCCGCTGGAGCTGGAGCATTTTCTGAGGGGAAAAAATGCGCTCTGCAACTACCTCGTGGACTACACGATCGGCGATACAAAGCGCACCACGCCCGACACTCTCTGGAGCCGTCCGATCTGGGACGTCACGGCCGTCGCATGGCTGCTCGGGGGCTTCATGGAAGACCGGATCACCAAAGCCCCCTGCCCTACATACGACGGCCGGTATCTCTTTGCCGAGGATGGGCGGTGTATCCGGTATGTGTATCATATCCACCGCGATCGCCTGTTCCGCGATCTGTTCGAAAAGCTGAGCAAACCCGAGTAATGGCGAAGATGTCATGAGATTGGAAAGGAACGAATGAAACGATGAAACGAACCCTATGCTGGATTCTGGCGGCCTGTATCGGCATACCGGCGTTTCTGACCGGGTGCAAGGGAGGAGTTAAGGTGAAGGACTATATGGAAAAGTGGGATCTGAACACCGGCGGCACAGAAGCGTCCATTTCCTCGTCCGTCGAAGGCGGCACAGAAGCGGAACAGAACTGGTGTGTCTGGCTGCCGAATGACACCTTCGGAAAAGTGCTCGATTTTTCAACCGAAGGGTCCTACGTCCGGGCTAAAAACACGCGGATCGATCTGACAAAGGATTTCACCCTGTCCGCGTTCATCATGGCTCCGCCCCGAGAGGACAACGACCGAATGATCCTCTCTGTCGGCCGGGATGTGAAGTGGTATTTAAGCGCGGAAAACGATTTTGCCCTGACGTTTGAAGCGAAGGGGCTCGAAGGGCTTGAAAGCAGCGGCAAACCTCTTGCGGACGGCCTCTGGCACCATGTGATGCTCACAAAGGGCGGCAAAACCGTCACCTACTACGTCGACGGGGAGGCTGTCAAAACCTGCACCGTGAGCGGTGACATCCAGCTGGAGAACACCGAGGTGACGCTTGGTGCGGATAAAAGCGACGAAAGCGGTTTTGACGGCTCGATGGCCGAAGTGGCCGTTATAAAAGGCACCAAAAAGCCCTCGGAAGTCACCAAAACCCAGATCAAAGCCTCCGACAACGAACCAAAGGACACACGGATTCCCTTAAAACACGGCGTCGTCATCGACCGCCCGCAGTATTTTTCCAATTTGGTTCCGCTCAGTTACACCAACAAAAGCGACATCGTCAACTGCATCAACATGGGCTTTGACCATGTGAAGCTGCAGCTCGTCCCCGAATGGATGATGGACGAGGACGGCCGGCTGATCGAAGAGAACATGGCGTACATCTGCTCGGTGCTGGATATGGTGGTGGACCTCAACTATCAGGCCATCCTCTGTGTATCCCCCTGCGCGAGCGGCATCAATTACAATTTCAAAACCAAATACCTCGGCAGCCTCGACAATTTTGAGCTGCTCGTCCGATGGTATGGCGAACTCGGGGCCTTCATCCGGGAAAAAGGATACGCCGCCGACAACATCGCCATCCAGATCATGACCGAGCCGTACGACAACTCCTCCGCCGTGTCCTGGACCTGGATGTCCGACCGGCTGTGGGGTGCCCTGCGCAACGAGCTGCCGGAGCACACCCTGATCACCAGCGCCGACAGATCGGGCAACCTGGAACACGTCAAAAAGATGTCCCCCACCAGCGACAGCAACCTCATCTATTCCTTTACCACCTATGAGCCGTACACCATCGGCTGGTCCTCCGCCTGGACCTCTCAGGTGGAACGGGAAAGTTTCTGGAATTACGTCGGGGAAATCCCCTACCCAGTCGAAGCCGGGGTGGATTACACACAGGCAATCGAGGAAGCGATCCGTGATGTACCCGAAAACCTCAAATCTTCCGCCCGCAGCGCTCTGAACAGCTATATAAAGGGCATCAGCGACGGCGGCGATTCCTATTGGAAGAACCATTATGAGGGAACCCTGTACGACCGAGACTGGCATATGACACGTGCCAAAAGTCTGGACGACTGGAGCAAAAAGTACGGCGGCAATATCCACACGATGTGCGTGGAATTTGGCTGCTACGACTCCCAATATTCCATGGTCCGGTTCGGCTCGGCGGGTCCCGGGACCTCCGACGAATTGCGGCTCGAGTTCATCAAGGATATGCGGGAATCCTTCGACGCTTACGACATCGGCTGGAGTTACTGGTGCTATAACGAGGGCTTTACCGTCTTCGACACGACCTACCACATGGAAGAGGTTTGCGGAAGCCCCACCGAGGAGCAGGCCCGCACCCTGGCGGATCACCAGCTCCTGACCGATTCGCTGGGCCTTACCCCGAAATTTGAGCCGCTGCCCAATGGTCTGTACGGTGCCAGAGGAGCGTGGGCCCTCGATTCCGACGAGCTGAAAAGCGCTCTGCCCGGCATGAACGGAGGGCGATACATCGACGTCACCCATCAGAGCGACGCGACGTTTGGCAGCGTGCCGGTTTTTGGAAACGGCTACGGCCTGATCGACAATCCGTTTCTCCGTCTCGGAGACACTTTCACCCTCTCGGCCTATGTCAAAACCACAGGCAGCGGCACCATCCTGGCTGGAGGAGAGGAATTCCTCGAAAAAACCGACGGCGTCTACAACCGTCTGCAACTCCACACCTTCGATGAACTGCATAAAGCCTGGGGTTCCCTTATCAGCGTCGACCCCGATTGCGCGGAAGGAACCGGCTGTTTCTCCTCCACTCTGGAAACGTCCGGCGATATCGTGTTCTGCTGGTCTCCCGCCAATTTGGATCTGAGCAGCTATCTTGCCGAAGGCCGGGATGGTGCGCTTCACCTCTCGGTCTACGTAGACAACGCCTCCCGCATCGTCGGCGGACAGCTGGAGCTGACGAGCGGCCAGGCCGCAAACAACGACGCCAACGAGCATTCCTGGGATCTGGGCAAGATCCAATGGAAAAACGGCTGGAACGATATCGTGCTCCGCACGGCCGACCTGCTGAACGCCAAAACGGATATCACCCAAATCAATACTGCCCGCATCTATTTCAATCTCCGCGGCGGCGCCACCATTAAAATCGACGATCTTTACGTCTATAACGAAAGCGCCCACAACGACTCTGCATACTGGAAGCTCTATGTGGACGATAACGGTTATCTGGCATTCCAAGGCCAAGGGATGTCCGGCATCACGAATAGCGGCGACAAAGTCAATGACGGCGGCTGGCATCACGTAATGGTTTCCTGCAAGAACGGCAAGCTCACTTATTTTGTGGACGGAACCGCCGTAAAGACCTGTGATGTGACCGGAAAAGTTCAAAACACGGCCTCCGCCGATGTCATCATCGGGGCGGATATCCTGGGAGGCCGCAACCTGATCGGTTCCATCGCTCAGGTTGCGATCTATCACAAGGGGCTGGAGCCCGGCGCCGTCTGGGTCA
>CABQAA010000113.1 GCA_902461995.1 uncultured Oscillospiraceae bacterium
CAAATGGGGCGTGGTGGCCTATTCCATGGGAATGGCAAAGCAGCTTTATAAAATGGGCGTGATGCTTTCGTCCATAGCCCCGGGGCCGATCGCGACCGACATGATGGGCTGGAGTGAGGGCCGGCCCATGGAGTTCCCAAACGCATTCGGGACGCTTGGTTCGCCCGAAGAAGTGGCGGATCTCGCGGTGTTTCTGGCCTCGGATAAGAACAGGCGCATTATCGGCAGGCCCGTGTTCGTCAGCGGCGGGCTGGACTGGTAGAACCGTTGATGCTGAATTGACAATCGAGGAAGAGGGGTGATGTACCGTGTTATCTCGGGAACGGCTGGAAAGGATTCAAAAACTCCACGAATTTTATATGTCCGAGCCAGTTTTTGAACATCATGTAGGCTATACAAGGGTGCTGCGCCAAAGGCTCAATTTTATGCGCGGATATATAAACGTCCCATGCAACGCATCGATCCGTCCGGCAACGGACAAGGCGGCGTATCACAAAAAGGTTGCGTATACCGCACGGCTGCGCCGGGCCTACGCGGAGGCGCATATACTCAACAACATGGAGCCCATGATCAACGAAAATGAGCTGATCGTCGGCCGGCCGGATTACACGCCCCTGACGGAAGAAGAACAGAAAGAATACGATGAGCTTGAAAAGGCCATGCGGGGCGTGCAGGATACCACACCGATGACGCTGGGGCACATGGCGCTGGATTACCCCAAGCTGCTGCATGTAGGGGTAAACGGACTTCTGGCTGAGATCCGTGCACGAATGAACGGCCTGGATCTCAATCTCCCGGAAAATATAGCGAAAATGGAATTTTACGAGGGCTGTGAAATCGAACTGCAGAGCGTCGTCAACCTGCAAAAAAGATATGCGGATAAGGCGTCGCAGCTTCTCACGACGGCGAGCGGAAAACGGAAAAGAGAACTGGAAAGGATGTACGAGGCGCTTTTGCGCGTCCCGGCCGAGCCGGCGAGAACGTTTTACGAGGCGCTGCAATGCATACACTTTTTCAATTTTAACTTGTGGGAGCTTTATTATTTTGGCCGTGTAGACCAGTACCTCTATCCCTACTATAAAAAAGACCTTGCGGAAGGGCGCCTCACATACGACGAGGCCGTAGAACTTTTCGCGTGCTTTTTGCTGATGCCGGAATCGTATATCGCGCCCAATGCCGCGCTGGACTCGTTTATAGGCGGACGCGATCCGGCGGGAAATCCCGTTGAAAACGACGTGACATATATCGCGCTCGACGCAGCGGAGATCGCCAGAGCCGGAAACGGGAAAGTGGCTATGGGCATCTGCAGCGATACAAGCGAGAAGCTTCTGCGCCGCGCGATTCAGGTCAACGCATCGGGAGCGGCGCAGCCCGCGCTTTACAATGCCGATGTGATCACGCGGGGTATGATCGAAAACGGCATCGCCCCGCGGGACGCCAATAACTTTGCCAATACCGGCTGCACCGAAATGACGCCGATAGGCAAGTCGGGCATGTATCCCTGCGCCCCGTATCACAACATGGCGAGAATACTCCTGGATGCCATGGCGGAAAACCCGGACGTGAAGGACATCGATAAAATACTGGCAAAATTCAGTGAACGGCTCCGGGAAGAGATATTCGACGCGCAGGTCATTCTGAACAGACGGCAGCTGGAACGGTCGCGCAATGGCGGAGAACCGCTTCGCGTTTCCTGCCTTGTGGATCATTGCCTTGTGCTCGGTAAGGCGATAGACGAGGGAGGGGCGGAATACAACCACATTCAGCCGACTTTCGTCGGCATTGCAAACGTTGTGGATTCTTTGATGGCCGTGCAGACGCTGGTGTTTGAGGAAAAAAAGCTGACGCTCAGAGCGTTTCTGAAGATACTGGACGAAAACTATGAGGGCAGCGAAGCGTTGCGCCAGTACATCATCAACCGCATTCCGCATTATGGCCAGAACGACGAAAGAACCGACGCGCTGGCCGTGCGCATCACCGACATGATCGTAAAATGCTGCAAGGGGATCCATACGTATCGCGGCAGCCGGCTTGTGCCGGGTACGTTTACGTATATAGAGAACGCCACCCATGGCCGGGAAACACCGGCCACCCCGGACGGCCGGCTGAAGGGAGCTCCTCTTGCCGCCTGTTCCAGCGGCAGTGCCGGAATGGAAACGAAGGGGCCCACGGCCGCGATTCTCAGCGCAACGGCGTGGGATCAGGCCCCCTTCATGGGCGGCTGCGTCATCAACATGAAATTCACACCCGGTCAGATGAGCGGCGAAAACGAGGATAACGTACTGACGATAATCAAAGCCTTTATGGAGCGCGGCGGCATGGAAATTCAGTTCAACTGCGTAAGCCGGGAAACCCTTCTGGACGCGCAAAAGCACCCGGAACAATACCGGGATCTGCTCGTAAGGGTAAGCGGTTTCAGTGCGTATTTTACCAAACTCTCGAAAGATATCCAGAAAGAGGTAATCGACCGCAATGAACACGCCTTTAACTGACGGCGAAAAGAATCTTTCGGGAACGGTGTTCAACATGCAGCGCTACTGCACGCATGACGGCCCTGGAATTCGCACGACGGTTTTTCTGAAGGGCTGTCCTCTGCGGTGCGCGTGGTGCCACAATCCGGAATCCCACTCCCCTCTGCCGGAGATTTCGTATTCGGAAGGGAGCTGCATCCATTGCGGGCACTGCGCCGCCGTGTGCCCTTCGGGCTGCCACATCCTAAAGGACGGCGCGCATATTTTTGAGCGCACGGGTTGTATCCGATGCGGGGCGTGTGCAAAGGCGTGTCCGGCTGCGCTGAATATGGTAGGGGATCGGCAAACCGTCGGTTCCGTGATGGATGAGGTCATGAAAGACCGGCTTTTTTACGGAGAGACGGGCGGGATGACCCTTTCGGGCGGAGAACCCTTTTTCCAGAGCGAGTTCGCTTTGGCGCTGCTCAAAGCGGCTAAAAAGGAGGGCATTACAACGGCAGTCGAGACGTGCGGACAGACGGCCTACGGCATACTCAGGGATGCTTTGGAGTACGTCGATTGGTTCCTTTACGATTATAAAGAAAGCTCGCCGGAACTGTTCGAAAAAAACATCGGGGCCAAGCCGGACACCGTACGGAATAACCTCGCGAGGCTGGACGGGGACGGGGCCAACATCGTGCTCCGCTGTCCGGTGATACCGGGGATCAATGACAGGCCCGACCATTTCCGTGGAATCGCCGAGACGGCCAATTCTCTGCGGCACATCGTATGTGTCGAGATTGAACCGGGTCACTCCATAGGGGAAGGAAAGTACGGACAAATGGGATACGTCCGGAAAGCACTCGAGATCCGCACTCCGGACAACGATACGGTGAGGGAATGGATACGTGACATACAGAGCCGGACAAACGTACCCGTAAAGCGGGCGTAACGTTTGGCTCGTGAGGGGAGCGGGGTTGCACAGGCAGAGAAGCCGGGTGACAATGGCAAAGGACGCATCGGGATCTGGCGGTATGCCGTCAGCGCCGGGCCGATTCCGTCACGATATTGATTTTGCGGTAGTCGGAGGGCGTCATACCGGCGATCTGCTTGAAGGTTTTGGAAAAACAAGACACATCGGCGAAGCCGCAGGCGGCGGCGATGTCCGTCATGCGCGCGGCGCTGTTGCTAAGGATGTTCTTGGCTAGATCGATCTGCAGATTCAGGATGTATTTTTTTGGGGTGGTCCCGTAATAAGCCGAAAAGAGTTTGGTAAAATATCGCGTACTCAGCCCGCACAGCTCGGCCAGCGCGGAAATACGGATTTCGCCGTTTGTGTATTGTTCCTGGATATACGCCGCGGCGGGCTCCAGCCGACGGATGTATTTGTGGGGCAGATAGCCGGTGTTTTCCGCAGACTGAATCCGCGCGATAATCTCATAAAGCAGGCCAGTGATCTCCGGAACATGGCCTGCTTTTTTCTGTCGTCCTTCGGATACCGCCGCATAGAAGCGGTCCCGGATCTGGGAGGCGTTGGGGTATAGGCGGCCGCACGCCTTCTCCGCAGGCGGGTCGGCCGTGTCAAAATTGATCAGCAGGCAGACCGAGTCGCCCTGCGGCTCGATGGCATACGCCACCCCTTTGGGGAGATAAAGGAAGGTGTTGGCCTCGGCGGTAAATTCCCGGTCGGGATACAGATACCGGCAGGACCCCTCCAAATAAAAAACAAAGCCGTGGGAGGCCCGGGGACGAAAGGAAACGCCGGGCGGACTGGTGTACACTTTATACGCTGCCTGGATGGACGTGATGACGGCATTTTGGAAAAAAAGTCCCATGACCTGACCCTCCTTTCCTATGATCGATTGTATCAAAAGAGACGGGGGAAGACAACGTCTGGTGCACAAATTCTGTTCCGAAAATGACAAAAGATGCCTTTCTCTTATTTATCTTTTACCCGATCGGATTTATAGTGAAGACAGCAAAAAGAAGGCGGAGGAGGAACATCATGAATTATGATTTTTATCGGAACAGAGAGTTCCTTTCCAACGAATTTGAAGAGGCTGTTTGGCTGCCGGACAGCGGACTGGAGCCGGAGGCCCTGCTTTCCCGGCTTACGGATTTTCAGCAGCAGCATCCCGATTTGCCTCCGGCGGTTCTGCGTGCCAGAAGCTTTGCGCTCATGCTCCAAAATATACAAATCGGCATCAATCCGCACGGCCTCTTTTCCTGGAAGCTGAATCACGGCGTTTCGTATTCCCCGTTTGCCGGCGGCGGTGTGTTCGACAAGTTCTGGGGGAGCCGTTATCACCGGGTCTCTCCCCGGTATATGCCGGAGGTTTGGGAGAGACGTCTGCAGGCCTCGGGCTGGGGCGTTTCGCAGCCGGACAGCGATTTTTGGCATACGGCGCCGGACTGGAACGAGATTCTGCGGCTGGGCTTTCCGGGCCTTCTGGCCAGGGCGGAACAGGCCAAGCGCCGCAAACAGGAGGAAGGGCTCCTTACCGTCCAGGCCGAGGCTTTTTACGATGCGGTGATCCTATCCTATCGAGCCATTCTCGACTGTGTTTCCAGAATGGCCGGGCAGGCGGAAAAGGCGGGATGCCATGCGATGGCCGCCAGCCTGGAAAATCTGACAAAAGCACCGCCCGCCACCCTGTATGAGGTGATGCAGCTTTCGCTGCTGTATTTGGAATTTGAGGAGATGGGGATCGAGCGGTGCCGGACCATGGGGCTGATCGACAGGCTGTATCTGCCCTATTACCGGTCGGATGTGGAGAAAGGGCGGCTCACGCCCGAGGACGCCAGAGAGCTGTTTCGATATTATTTTGAACGGCTCAGCGCTGCCAAACGCTATGCCGACCAGCCCATCGGCATCGGCGGGGTGTATCCCGACGGCACCGACACCACCACGGAGTTTTCTTATCTGCTGCTGGAGACGTATGAGGAACTTGGAATCCACAATCCCAAAATTCATGTGCGCTGCCACAAAGGGATGCCCCGCAAGCTGCTGAATCAGCTGCTTTCCATGATACGCAACGGAAACAGCAGCGTGGTGCTGATCAACGACGAAACGGTATACCGAGGCTATGAAAAGATCGGCATTCCGCGGAGTCTATCGGTCCATTACGTGCCCATCGGCTGTTACGAACCGGTGATTATGGGGATAGAGGACGCCCGGATCGGCGCGGCATGGCTGAATATCGCCAAGGCAGTGGACCTGGCGATGCACGGCGGCGTGGATCCCCTTAAAAACGGCGTTTTCGGCATCCAGACCGATCCCGACCCTGCCGATTTTGAGGCATTCTACGCCCTGTTTTTACAGCATCTTCGTTATATCCTGGAGTTTACCATGGAGAACATCCTGCTGCAGCTGCCGTATCAGAACATTATCAATCCCTCGCCCATCTATTCGGGTACGATCGCCTCCTGTGTGGAAAGCGGGCGGGATGTGTTTGACAACGGGATGCTCATCCGAAACGATTCCATCAAATGCTTCGCGATCGGCACCACGGTGGATTCCCTGCTGGCCGTCAAAAAATTCGTTTATGAGGACAAGGTGGTGACGTTCAAGGAGCTCGCCGCTATCCTGAAGAACAACTGGAACGGAGCCGAGAAGCTTCGCCTGCAAATCCTCGCGGACAAGAACAAATGGGGAAACGGCTTGGAAGAGCCGGATCGTCTGGCGCGGGATATCTACCGCTTTATTGCGGGAATTGTGGTCAACCGGCCAAATGGGAGGGGCGGGGTTTTCCGGCTGGCCACCGATTCGGTGAACCACGACGCCATATATGGGAAAAACACCGGGGCAACCCCCGACGGGCGCCTGGCTGGAGAGCCCCTGACCAAAAATATGCGTCCCACCAATGGGCTGGAGCGGGGCGGTATCACGGGTCTCGTCAAATCGGTGACGGCGATTGACCATACCGATATGGTCGATGCGGCGCCGCTGGATTTTATCCTCCACCCTTCGGCAGTGGCTGGCCCCAAGGGCCTGGAGGCTATGGCGGCCATCGTCAAGGTGTATTTTGACCGCGGCGGCTTCGCTATACAAGGCAACGTGGTCAACAGCGAGACCCTGCGGGACGCCCAGAAAAACCCGGATCGCTATCGGAATCTGCAGGTCCGCGTCTGTGGCTGGAATGAGTATTTTGTGAATATGAGCCAGCTTGTTCAGGACGATTTCATTAAAAGGGCGGAAGGAACCGAGGCGATATGAGCACGCAAGGATCCATTTTAACGGTAAAAAAGTTTGAAATTCACGACGGGGACGGTCTGCGCTCCACCCTGTTCCTGAAGGGATGTCCCCTGCGGTGCCGGTGGTGCCACAATCCCGAGGGAATATCGCCGCAGCCTCAGCTTGCCTATTACGCCCAAAAGTGTATTGGCTGCGGCAGCTGCACCACGGCATGCCCCGCCGGCTGCCATCTCATGGAGGGGG
>CABQAA010000114.1 GCA_902461995.1 uncultured Oscillospiraceae bacterium
CTCCACCCCCATTTTCAATTGGCAGGACGGACGGGTAATGGACGAAGCCAGGGATGTGCTGGGAGAAATGGACGCGGGGTGGCTGTATGAAAAGAGCGGCTGGCCGTTCGACTATAAAACCTTCCCGCTCGCGATGCTCTGCTGGATCAAATGCCACCGGCCGGAGCTGCTGAAACGCTGTTCCAAGGTCTGCATGAGCACGGAATATCTCTATTACCGCCTGACCGGGCGGTGGGAAATCAGCACCTCGGCCGGTTCCCCCTTTTACCTGATCGATCAGCAGAGCGGGACGTATATCCGGGAGCTGCTCGATGTGTTCGGGCTCCGGGTGGAGCAGCTGCCCCGCATCGGCCGGGCGGGGGACATCGTAGGGACCCTGACCGCGGAGGGGGAGGCGGAGAGCGGGATCCCGACCGGCACCCCGGTTGTCCTCGGCACCTTTGACCATCCGAGTGCGGCCAGAGGGGCCGGGGTGCTCGAGGAAGGGCAGATGCTTCTTTCCTGCGGCACGTCCTGGGTGGGATTCTTCCCCCTCCGGGAGAGGCGGAAAGCGTTAGCCGCCCGGATGATCGTGGATCCCTTCCTGGCGCCGGCAGGCTGCTGGGGCGGGATGGTATCGGTTCCTTCGATATCCGACCGCATTAACGGGATGATCCGCCGGTATATCGACGATTCGGACTACCGGTTTGAGGTGTTTGCCGCCGAAGCCGCGAAGAGCCGCTTCGGTGCCGGAGGGCTGACCATCCGCCTGCTCGGGGAGCCGGACGATGAGGCGATCCGCCGTTTTCCGAAGCGCCATATTGCCCGGGCTATCATGGAAGGAACGGTGCACCTGCTCGCAGAGAAGCTCGACGGTCTGAAAGAAAACGGCATCACCGCCCGTTCGGCGGTCATGGTGGGCGGGCCATCGGAATGCCCGCTCTGGACCCGGGTGATCGAGGAGATGACCGGGCTGTCGGTCCGGGTTATGGAGGGGCCGGGGGCCTTTGCCGGGGCGCTCGGCGCCGCGATGATGGCCGGAATCGCCGCCGGCCTGTATCGGGATGAGGCCGCGGCATTTGCCGCGCTGCAGAGTAACAAGGGAGGGTAAGCCGATGTTTCAGCTGGGCATGACTGCGTATGACCGGCAGGTTTATGAGTCCGAACTGAAGGACTTTCTGCCCGACAAGATGATTGACATTCACACCCATATCTGGAAAAACACCTTTCGCCCGCAGGGGCAGCCCAACGGCGGATCCACCTGGATCGATATGGTGGCGGATGAACAGACGGCAGAAAACCTGCTCGAGAGCTACCGGGCGATGTTCCCCTGCCAGACCGTCACGCCTCTGGTGTTCGGCGGCTGTTCGCACGATGTCGGACAGTGCAACGCTTATGTGAAAGAATCGGCGCAGAAATATGGGTTCCCCACCCTTTTTCGGACCGAGTACAACATGTCCCCTGAGGATCTGGAGGCGGAAGTCCTGGGAAACGGCTTTCTGGGACTCAAGCCCTATCTGACCAATTGTCCGCCCTACATTCCGGTAAAGGAAATCCGCATTTTCGACTATCTGCCCTATGAACATCTGGAGGTTGCGGATAAACACGGCTGGATCGTCATGCTGCATATTCCGCGGTCCCAGCGCCTGCGGGATCCGGTCAATGTGGCGCAGCTGATGGAGATCGAAAAACGCTACCCGAACGTCCGGCTGATCGTGGCGCATGTGGGCCGTGCGTATTCAAAAGAAGACATCGGGGATGCTTTTGAGGTGCTGCGGCACACCAGCCGCATGCTGTTCGATTTCACGGCCAATGTGTGCGACGATGCGATCAAAGCGTGCCTCGAGGCCGTGGGACCCAAACGGCTGCTGTTCGGGTCGGATATGCCGATTTCCGCTATGCGGATGTACCGTGTGGTGGAAAACGGCATCTATTACAACGTGGTGCCCCGGGGGTTGTACGGCGACGTATCGGGCGATCCGCATATGCGGGAGACCGACGAGCGCGACGTCACCACCATGATGTATGAGGAACTGCGTGCGCTCAAGCGCTGCGCGGCGGAGCTGAAGCTGTCGGACGGCGATATCGAAGCTATCCTGTATCAAAACGCAAAGGACCTGCTGCAGGGCGTTTGACTTGCAGTAGGAGCGCCTGCTGAAAAGCCCGGAAGCCTGTAAAAAGGCTTCCGGGCTTTTGGCTTTTTATCAGGAACCGAACTGCGAGGGGTGCTTGCTGAAGAAATCGACACGGGGTTCCAGAAACCGGAATCGGTGATCCGCTTCCAGAAAAAAGCGCAGCGGTTCGAAAATGAAATCCCAACTCCAAAGTCGTTCGTCGACGGCGAGATACTCCCGCACCATCTCGGTCCCCTCCGGGGCAAACGGATGGAGCAGGGTAGCGGCCACCCGCACGACATGGAAGGAGTCGACCAGGATCTGTTCCCGGACAGTCAGATCGCCCTCGGCGTCGGCCCTTTTGGTCTCGGCCGCCCAGTTTTTGTTCGCGTCCCGCAGATACACGTCGAGCAGATCGATGGCGCGGAATAGCTCCACCCGGTACAGGCACCACTCGTACTCTTTGATCAGGGCTTCCGACCGTTCGAGGACAGCCGCACTGACCGCCCGGCCGGGCAGGGTTCCGCCAAAATATTTCTGCAGGGTATAGAAACAGGAACGGACAAGGCGGTTATAGACGTTTGTGAGAATGTTGCCCTCCACCAGCGTGGCGTCAAAGCCGGTTTGGCCCTCCATAACGGATTTCGGCGCAAAGCTGACGCTGCGGTTGGACAGGGCCATGTGCGCAAAGTGCATACGGAGCTGCTCCGCCGTGTAGTGGTCCAGCAGTTCCATGGCTTTGGGCGGCTTGTTGGCGCTGCTGCTGCTGGCCTTTTTCTTGCCATAGAACACATGCCGGTTCGGGACGATGATGGGCAGATGGGTCTGTCCCAGAGCCATGAACAGGCCCATTTCCGCAATGGCGTAAAAATAGATGTTGTCCTCGCCGATGAACTGAAACACCGCGGCGTCCGGATCCTCCCACCAGTGGGACCACTCGTCGGGCGAGCGATGTCGTTCTTCGAGAACCGCTTTGGTAAAGGAAATCGGCGCCCAGAGCGATTCCGGCCACACCCAGAAGGTCAGGTCCCGGATCCCCTCTTTTTCCGGCACCGGAATGCCCCATTCCACGTTCCCGGACAGCCGGAACGGCACCAGGGTTTTGCCCGTGCGGAACCGGACGCTCTGCTCCCGCAGCATGGAGCAGGCCTGTTCGCGGTCCTCCAGCGTGGAAAATACCAGAGCGGTCGAGGATTTGCGGGGATCGATATCGAGCGTGTGCGAAGGCATCCGGGAACGGAGATCTTCAATGCCCTCCATATCCTCGTTTTTGACATAGATCATCGGATTTTTCAAGAATTCCTCGATGACGCCAACGAGGCTCTGCCGGCAGTTTTCCTGCTGCCGGAGATCGTTCTGCCGGGTCTTCAGCTGTTCGGAGAACCGCTCCAGATCGAAGTACCAGTTCCGGACGGTTTTCAAGGACGGCGTTTTGCCGGTGGTGACGCTGATCGGATGAATCAGCTCGTTCGGGCTGTACTGGTGGCCGAGGGAACATTCGTCGGCGTACGCCGTCTCCGAATCGCAGCCCACGATGGGGCAGCGTCCTGTCACCTGGCGGCCGTTCAGGTATTTGCCCGACTCTTCGTCATAAAACTGCTGCACCTCGTCAAGACGCAGGTATCCCGCCTCATACAGACGGTTGAAGATATCCGCCGACAGCTGGCGGTGGATGTCCCCGGCCCGCCCTAAGGCGGACGCGGCAAAGATGTCGAGACTGATCCCGTAGGCGTCCAGGGTCTCTTTCTGACGGGTGTGATTCATGGCGATATAGTCTTCGATGGTGCCGGTAAACCCGTTTTCCTTCATGTTCTGATAGCTGATTTCAATCGCGGAACCGTAGCAATCGGTTCCGGATACGAAAATCACCTGATCCGGCCCGATGCGATCGCGCAGAAACCGCGCATAAATATCCGCGTGAATAAACACTCCGCCGATATGTCCGAAATGCAGTTCCTTGTTTCCGTAAGGCATACCGCTTGTGACAACGGCCCGTTTCGGAAATACCGGCCGGCCCTCCTGTGTCTGCAAAACTACCGTCTCCTTTAATCGCATATCTGCCATTAATATGGATGTTTCCCGGGTGGGATATGCTTCAGTTTATCATACCATAGTCTTTTATTTCCTGCAAGACTTTCGAACCCGGCAGGAGAAGCAGGGGATACGGCATCAGCACCGCGGATCCTCATTTTTCAATTAGCCATAGGATGCGTATGGATGCTGTGAATTTTCACATTGAAATCAATAGAATCCAGTGAAATATGGATCGGCCGGACGGGACCCCTATGGTATAATGGTTTTGTCATATTTTCACGATTAGTATCAAATTAAACGGGGCGAAATTATGCTCTATGCTCATGTGGAACGAACGGACGGGAAAGCAGAACGCCGCCAGACGCTGGCGGATCACAGCCGGAGGGCGGCGGCGATCGGCGGGGGATCGGGCGGGAAGATCGGTCTTGGCAGTCTGACGGCCCTCGCCGCCCTGCTGCATGACTGCGGCAAGGCGAAGGCGGAATTCCAGGCGTATTTGCTCGAACCGGACGAACAGAAACAGCGGGCCCTGCGCGGCCGGATCAATCACGCGGCGGCGGGCGCGCGGTACCTGTGGGAAGCCGACGTGCTTTCAGACGGGATGCCGATGTCTCTGTTCTGCCGGCAGCTCGCCGCGCTCTGTATGGTCTCCCATCATGGGGGATTGGCCGACTGTCTGTCGCCCTCCGGCGAAGACGGTCTGCTGCCGCGTCTCTACCCGGAAAAGGAGAGCGGATATGCGGAATCGGTACAGGCCTTTTTTTCGGAATGTCTGGCGGAAGATTCCCTGCCCCCGCGCATCGCGGAAGCCCTTGCCGAGACGGAAGCCCTGTATAACCGGATCCGCACGGCTTGTGCGGATCTGCCGCCCCTTTCCCCGTCCTTTTTCGCGGGGCTGGCGGCGCGGTTCCTGTTCAGCTGTCTGATTGACGCCGATCGTTACGATACGTTTTGCTTTGAAGCCGGTATCGAGCCGGTCCCCCCGGACTCCCATGCGGAGCTTTGGCCGGTTCTCTGCACCCGTCTGGAATCGCGTTTGGCGGCCTTTTCCAAAACACGGGAAATCGACCGGCTGCGCGGGGAAATCGCGGACAGCTGTTTGAAAGCGGCCTCCTTTCAGCCGGGCGTGTACCGTCTGCACGTGCCGACGGGCGCGGGCAAAACGATGAGTTCCCTGCGGTTTGCCCTCCATCATGCCCGGCTCCATCACATGGACCGTGTAGTGTATGTCATCCCGTTTACCACCATCATCGATCAGACCGCCCGGGACGTCCGGAAGGCGCTGCAGTGTGATGAGGCGATTCTTGAACACCACAGCAACCTGATTCCCGATGAGAAAGAGGACGATGAGCAGCGCCGGATGTATACCGAGCGCTGGGACGCCCCTATTATTCTGACAACCATGGTACAGTTTCTCAACACCTTGTTTGCCGGGGGAACGCAGAGCGCAAGGCGGATGCACAGTTTGGCCCATGCAGTTTTGGTGTTCGATGAGATTCAGGCCATTCCGGTTCGGTGCATCCACCTTTTCAACCTGGCGGTGATGTTTCTCACCCGTGTCTGCGGGGCCACGGTGCTGCTCTGCACGGCTACCCAGCCGCCGCTCGATGCGGTGCCGCTGCCGCTCCGGTACGCGTCCCCCGCCGACATCGTGCCGGATTACGAAGCGCATTTTGCACGGTTTCGCCGGACGGTCCTCCACGACGTGCGCCGTCGCGGCAGTTTTGACACCGAGGAGCTCGCCGCTTTTATCGGCGGTCTGGACGCGCCGTCGCTGCTCTGCGTGCTCAATACCAGGGGGGCCGCCCGGCGGCTGTATACGGTTATGGCCTCGGCCTGCGATGAGAAAAAGACGCGGCTGTTTTATCTCAGCAACGATTTGTGCCCCGCCCATCGCCTGAAGGTGCTGGACGAGGTGGAGACGGCGCTGCAGAAGTGGACCGGGCGGGTCATCATCGTCAGCACCCAGCTCATCGAGGCGGGGATCAACCTGTCGGTTTCCTGTGTGGTCCGCTCCCTGGCCGGGCTGGACAATATCGCCCAGGCGGCCGGCCGCTGCAACCGGCACGGGGAGGATACCTGCCGTCCGGTGTATATTGTGGAAAACCGGGACGAGAATCTGGACCGTCTCCCCGAAATCCGGCAGGCGCAGATCGCCTGCCGTGTGGTGCTCGATGAGTTTGCGGCCGATCTGGAGGCCTTTGACGGAGATCTCCTGTCTCCCAAAGCCCTCCGCCGGTATTACGATCTGTATCAGTATGCGAGACGGGAGGAAATGAGTTACACCGTGGCCTCCCACTGCCCGACGGATTTGGTGACGCTGCTGTCGCAGAATGTCCCGGGGGTGCGGGAAGCGGCCAAAAAACGGATGCCGCCCCGTCCGCTGAATCAGGCGTTTGGCACGGCGGGGGACGTGTTCCGGGTGATCGACGAGGACACCACCGCGGTTTTGGTGCCGGTTGACGAGGACGCAAAGATTCTGTTGGCCCGGCTCGAAGAAGGCGGCGATCCCCGTCAGACGGCCGCCTTGCTGCGCCGTGCCCAGCGGTATGCCGTCAGTGTGTATCCCCCTGTCCGGGCCGCGCTCGAACGAGTGAAGGCGCTGCGCGCGTCGCCCTGCGGGGCACTGGTGCTGGAGGAGGGGTATTACCATTCGGATACGGGCATCACGACCGAACGGGAACCGCTGCCCTTCCTGTACCATTAAAGTTGGGATTTAAA
>CABQAA010000115.1 GCA_902461995.1 uncultured Oscillospiraceae bacterium
AGATATACCGGATGAGTTTTTTCATGGTGCCGCCGAAGTCCTTGGCCTTTTCACCGCTGAAATGTCCGGGTCCGTGGCCCATGCCGCCCGGACGCATTGCGGGACGTTTTTCGTCGCTCATTGTGCCAATTCCTCCTTTGAGAGCTGAGATTCGGCAATCTGCCGGTATTCCTCGCAGGATTCCATCAGTTCCTGATGGGTACCCCGTCCGACGATCCGCCCCTCGTCCAGCACGAGGATCTGGTCCGCGTGCAGGATGGTGCTGATCCGCTGGGCTACGATGAGGACCGTACTGTTCCGGGTCTGATCCCGCAGCGCACGGCGCAGGGCCACGTCGGTCTTATAATCGAGAGCGGAAAAGCTGTCGTCGAAAATATACACGTCGGGATGAATGGCGATGGCCCGGGCGATGGAAAGGCGCTGCTTCTGGCCCCCCGAAACGTTGGTACCGCCCTGGGAGATTTCCGAACCGTAGGTGTCCGGCTTTTGACTGATGAAGTCCTCCGCCTGCGCAATCTGCGCCGCCTGCACCATATCGTCGTCCGTCACCGTCTCACCGCCGTATTTCAGGTTGCTTTCGATCGTGCCGGAGAAGAGCATGCCCTTCTGCGGCACATACCCGATCCTGGCGCGCAGATCGTGGAGAGCAACCTGCCGGACATCCACGCCGTTTACCTCGATGGAACCTTCGGTCACATCATAGAATCGGGGAATCAGGTTGATCAAAGTGGACTTGCCGCTGCCGGTGGAACCGATGAAGGCCGTGGTCTCCCCCGGCTTCGCGGTGAAGCTGATGTGGCTGAGCACGTTTTCGTCGGCGCCCGGATAGCGGAAGCTGACATCCCGGAACTCCACCACGCCTTTCCGGCCGTCTTCAAACGAAGCGGGGACCTCGGGATCCCGGATGACCGCTTCGGTCTGGATGACTTCCTCGATCCGCTTGGCGGACACCGAGGCGCGGGGCCACATGATCGACATCATGCAGATCATGAGGAAGGCCATGACGATCTGCATCGTATACTGGATGAACGCCATCATGTCGCCGACCTGCATGGTGCCGTTTTGGATGCCGTGACCGCCGTTCCAGACGATTAAGAGGGTGATGCCGTTCATGACGAGCATCATCACCGGCATCATGCAGCTCATGACGCGGTTGACAAACAGGTTGGTTTTGGTCAGGTTCGTATTGGCCTTGTCAAACCGCTCTTCCTCGTGCTTTTCGGTGCTGAACGCACGGATAACCGGCAGCCCTGTCAGAATTTCGCGGGTGACCAGGTTGAGCTTGTCAACCAGCTTCTGCATGAGGTTGAATTTCGGCATGGCCACGGCGAACAGCACCATCACGATGGCGATGATCGCGAGCACCGCCACTCCGATGATCCAGGCCATCGACGAGTTGGTGTTCATCACCTTGATCACGCCGCCGACACCCATGATGGGGGCGTAGAACACGATGCGCAGCAGCATGACAAACAGCATCTGGATCTGCTGAATATCGTTGGTGCTCCGGGTGATGAGGGAGGCGGTGGAGAAGTGGTCGAATTCGGTATGGGAGAAGCCCACGACCTTGCGGAAAACCCGGCCGCGAAGCTCCTGGCCGAGGGCCGCGGCCACCCGCGCCGCCAGGAAGCTGACCAAAATAGTCACCGCCATGCTCAGCAGGGCAAGACCCAGCATTTTCGCACCGGCCAGCAGCACATAGCTGTTCTGCAGTCCGTCCACGTCGATACCGGCCGCCCGATATTCCTCTTTGAGATAGGCGGCGGCGCGGGAGGTCAGAACCGAATCCGGAAGGGCGGACAACTTGTCTTCAACGGAGTCGGCCATCGCCTGCCGGGCCTCGGCGGGCATCATCGTGAGCAGCGCGAGCATATCCTGACCGCCCTGAAGAGCCCCGGCCGGCATATCCGCGGCGAACATCTGGAGCATTTCCTCCGAGGCGCCGCTCTCCCCCGAAAAGGCGGAGAGGAGCAGCATCGGCAGCCCGAAAATGCCGTTCAGTGTCTCCCGTTCGTCCTTGGTGATCTTGTTCAGCTCATACACCGCCTGCGTCTCGACGGCCGGGACCTTGCGGCGCAGTTTATCGTAGTCCTTTTCCGACAGGGACTGTTTGTCCAGCAGGGTATAGGCGGACTGTACCGTCTGCTGATCCTCCTCCTTCATAAAAAGAAAGAGCTTTTCCATTTCACTCTGCCGGATGTAGGTCGGCACCGCGTCCTCGATCCCGCCCTTCTGGATGCCGACATCCACGATTTTCGCTGTGAAATCGGGCAGGGACAGGTCACACATCGCCTGCACCACCAAAAGCATGACGATCAGCAGGATGGGCAGGATGGATTTTTTGAGATACTTGACCAGTTTCAGCATCGAATCACTCCTTCTCATAGCGGCCGGCAGGGCGGCATGACGTCGCCTCCGCAGACCGTTACCAGATTCTCTTTGATTTGCCGCAAAAAGCGTTTGAGCAGGAGCACTTCCTCCCGGGTGAAACCGTCGAGGCACTCCCGGTCGACGGCTTCGACCATTTTCTGGACATCCCGATGGACGCCACGCCCCTTTTCCGTCAGGTATACCCGGGATACCCGCTGATCCTTTTCATCGGGTTTTCTCCGGATCAGTTCGGCTTTTTCCATGCGCTGCAGCATGACGGCCACCGTCGGCGGCCGGACATGGATCCGCCGGCTCAGCTCGATCTGGCTGAGTCCGTCGCACTGGCTGAGTTCCATCAGGACCGGCACCTGCCCCGGATGGAGATCCCTGTTTTCGAGCATGGTGTAATGGCGCAGAAAACACAGGCGCATGGTTTGGGAGAGCAGCGTAAACAGGGAATCCTCTTCCCGCGGCTCCGTCCGTTCCGTCATGCCCGGCACCCCCTAATTCATTAGTTAACTAATGGTTATTTTATTCAATTTACCCCATACAATCAAGATGTCCGGTCCTGAATTCACAAACCTTTCACAATTGCGTGTCTCAAAATACTTAGCTTCCTAATAAAAAACCAGAGATTCTTCACAGGATGAAGAAATCTCTGGTAGCTTTTCACAAATCTGTGGGGAAAATACGGAAACCGAGTCAGCAGGGGGCCAAATCCGCCTGCAGGACCTCCTGCATGGTGGGAATGGACGGGGCGGCCCCCTGGCGGGACACCGCAAGAGACGACGCCACAGAGGCGAGGCGAAGCGCCTCTTCTGGCTCCTTGCCCGAGGTCACGGCGGTCAGGAAAAAGCCGGTGAAGGTATCGCCCGCAGCCGTGGTATCCACCACCGGCACCTTGTAGATGCCATGACGGCAGCGGGTGTGGCCGTCGTCATACACGGCGCCGCTTTTGCCGAGGGTGAGCACCACCACGGCGTTCGGATACCGGCGGCGGAATTCCCGCAGAATATCCTCCGGCGCCTCCTCTCCGGTCAACTCCCGGCCTTCGATTTCATTGAGGATGAAATACCGGATCTTGTCCAGCGGCAGCCGTCCGAGCTGGTCATTGATCGGGGACGGGTTGAGCGCGATCTCCATCCCCCGCTCGTACGCTTTATCCACAATATAGGGAAGGAGATTGATCTCATTCTGCAGCAACAGCACATCGCCTTTGCCGCAGGTGGCCAGCACCTGGTCGGCAAACGCCTCGGTGATCTGCATATTGGCCCCGCCGTAAAGCAGGATGCAGTTCTGCCCTTTTTTGTCCACTTGAATGATCGCGTGTCCGCTCGCCTCGTCGAGCTGGCGGACAAAGCGGGTGTCAGCGCCGCTCGCGGCGAGCAGATCCAGCAGCATGCCGCCGTCCCGGCCGATACAGCCCGCGTGGAGGACCTCGGCGCCCGCCCTGGCGAGCGCTACCGATTGGTTGAGGCCTTTGCCGCCGCAGAAGCGTTCCAGGCGATCGGACGAGAGGGTCTCCCCCGCCCGGACAAAATGGTCCACCGCGTAGACCATATCGATGTTGAGCGATCCAAAATTCAGCACTTTCATCCGTTAAGCTCTCCTTTTATTCAAATCGTATACCCGCCTGGGTCCGCATATGTTCGAGCATCCCGCAGGTTTCCAGCGCCAGTTTCGACCAGGCGCCCAGCTCGTCCCGAGTTTCCTCCCGGCGGAGGATGGCCCGTGCAAAGTCGGCGGCCTCTCCCCGCATGAGTTCGTCTTTGGGGACATCCCCGATCAACTGCTCCTCCGGCGAGCCTGAACCGGGTATAGAGGCTGTCTGCCCGGCGGCCGCGTTTTGTGGGGCGGAAGGATCACCCGCACTCTGATTATACACGATGCGGACGCCCGTCAGCTTGGAAACCGATTCCATCACGATGGTGCCCTTATCCCCGATGATTTCGGACCCCAGCCGGCTCTGCCCCGTTTTGGAATAGCTCAGGCTCACCCCTGTGCCGGGATAGGTCCACAGACTTCCGCCCGAGCCGTCCGCCCCCGTGGGGAGAAACGAGGCGGCGGTGCACACGCGTTCGGGTGTCCCAAACAGGTCGAGCGCGGCATACACACAGTAAATCCCGAGGTCCATCAGGCAGCCCCCGGCCATCCGGGGATTGAACGAATTAGGCAGGCCGCCCGCCATCAGCCGGACGTACTGGGAAGACAATTGGGAAAAATCCAGCCGTGCGGACGTGATCCGCCCGATTTTCGACATAGCCTGCCGCAGCACGTCTCTCGCGGCGATATGCAGCAGCATGATCGCTTCCATATACACGAGATCCCGGCTCTCCGCCAATTTCTGCAGGCGCCGGAGGCCTTCGGCCGTCACAGCGATCGGTTTTTCGCACAGCACGTGTTTGCCATGCTCCAAAAACAGGCGGCTGTGCTCCTCGTGCAGAGCGTTGGGGCTGGCGATATACACCGCGTCGATGTCGCTTTCCGCCATTTTCACAAGGTCGGTATAGACCGGCGGCGAACCGAATTTCGCGGCAAACGCCCGGCCCTTCTCTTCGTCCCTGGAATAGACGGCGGCGAGCTCCCACTTATCCGTAAGCTGCGCGCCCCGGATATACGCTTCCGTGATCCAGCTGGTTCCAATGGTTCCGTATTTCATGGTATCTCCTTTCCCACAGAGCTGTCCCTCATCTTGCGGCGCTGCATGTGCCACGTCAGGCGCAGCATCAGCCGGTCGGGCAGCAGGCGGCTTCCCACATGCGCCGCCTTCATCTGCAGCCCGGGCACAATCACCAGACGGCCCCGGAAGAGACCGTCGACGGCGGCCCTGGCCGCCCGCTCGCTGCTGATTCCTCTGACGCTGAAGCGCACGTCCGCGACCGCGTCGAATTCCGTCGATACAGGGCCGGGACAAAAGGCACTGACCGTGACCGGACTCCCCATCCGTCTGAGTTCCTCATGCAGCGCCTCGGTCAGGCGGAGGACATACGCCTTGGAGGCATAATAGGACGACAAAAGGGGGCCAGGCATGAAGCCCGCTGAGGAGGAGACATTGAGAATCCGCCCCGACCCTCTGGCGACAAAATCGCGGTAAAACAGCTTGGTCAGAATGTGCAGCGCCCGGATATTCACGTCGATGAGGTCAAGCTCTCTTTGAAGATCGGTTTCATCAAACGCGCCGAACACGCCAAAACCTGCGTCGTTGACCAGAATATCCACCGGCCGCTCCGAAACACGGCGATGCAGCTCCACACACGCACCGGGGTCGGCGAGATCACACGGAATCCCCTCGGCCGGAACCGGCAGTTCAGAGGCGAGCTGGATAAGCCGGTCCTCTCTCCGGGCGACGAGAACAAGCTCCACGCCTCTCGATGCGAGCTGACGAGCGATATCCCGTCCGATACCGGAGCTGGCCCCCGTCACAATCGCCCTCAACTCCATATCCCCCTTATCAAAGCATATTTTTCTCCGCCTGTAAAGAGAAAAATGGAAAATGACGGAAATGGTTCAGCATTCGTAAACCGTGACGCCGTCTTTGATGGTGCGGAGCACCCGGATGTCCCGGATCGATTCCGGTTCCACCGTCAGCGGGTTTTGGTCGAGCACCACGAAATCCGCCCGCTTTCCCTCCCGGATGGAGCCCTTTTGATCCTCTTCGAAATACTGATAGGCGGCGGCGATCGTCACGGCCCGCAGGGCGTCCCGCGGAGAGATCCGCTCCTGTTCCCCCAGCACCTGCCCGGTCCGGGTGACGCGGTTGACGGCGCAGCCGACGGTCGTCAGCATGTCGGGCGGCAGCACCGGCGTATCCTGATGAAACGTAAAGGGCACGCCGGCTGCCAGGGCCGACGCGGCCGGACTGATGCCCGACGCGCGTGAAAGCCCGAAATTCCGGATGTGCACGTTTCCCCAGTAATAGGTGTGCGCCACAAAAAAGGACGGGATCATACCGAGAGTCCGCATAGCGGGCAGCTGATCCGGACGGAGCAGCTGCGCGTGGATCATCACGGGCCGGGTATCCACCGGACGCAGGCCGCCCAGCACCGTTTCAAACGCGTCGATGTATTGCCGTGCCGCCGCGTCGCCGTTGCAGTGGGCCAACAGCTGCCGGTTTTCCCGGAGCGCGTCCCGGACAAAAGCCTGCACCTGTTCATCTGTGTAGATGGGATAACCGCGGTACCCCTCTTCCCCATTTTCATAGGGTTCCGTCATCCAGGCCGTCCGGCCCTGAGGTGAACCGTCCAGAAAAATTTTGTATCCGCCGAGGCGCAGCCGGTTCCGATAGCCGGCCGCATAGTCCGGATGCTCGGCAAGAAGCGCGCGGTTGTCCTTCATCTCGGCGTAGGCCACCACATCGGCCGTCAGGCGTCCCGCCTCCGCCATGGAGGAGAGCAGCGCCCATTCCGGATATTTCGTCAGGCCGTCCTGAATCGTCGTGATGCCGTGGCTG
>CABQAA010000116.1 GCA_902461995.1 uncultured Oscillospiraceae bacterium
GATTTTGCCCGCAGGCGGGATGAATGGATGGCGGAATTTACCGCGCTGTCGATCGAGGCTGTCAAGGCCGCCAATCCAGCCTGCACCTGTGAGCTGAACGTCGGCGGGGCCCCCTGCAGCATGTGGGTCGGCGCGACGTCCGACCGGCTGGCGGAGCAGTGCGAATATGTGGGCGGCGACCTCTACGGCGGATATCTCGAGGAATCCTTCATCTGCAAATACAGCCGCAACCTGTCGAGAACCCTGCCCTTTGTGTATCACACCTCCCGCTGCGATCCGGATTTATATGCGCACACGACCACCCGGACATGGGAGGAGTTTTTGCAGTACGGCATCATTTCTCTGGTTCACAATGGCGCATTCGCCGTCTGTGACGGTATTAATCCGGACGGTACCCTGTGCGAATCCGCCTATAAGACGATTGCGAAGGCGTTTCGGGAGCTGGAACCTTATGCGCCGTATATCAATGGGAACTACGAGTCGGATGTGACCATCTGGGTTCCCAGCGATTCGCGGTTTGACCGGACGCAGACGGGCATGGACATCAAAGACGCGCGGGTCTGGGGCTACGGCGAATATATGGACGCCAAGGTCAAACTGGCGCACATTCTGCGGATGGATCATATTCCGTTCGATGTGCTGCCGAGCAAGAAGCTCGGGGAAATTCCGAACCGGGTGCTGGCGGTTTCAAGCGTGGCGCAGATTCGGGACGACGAGATGCAGCAAATTGAACGGCATCTGCAGAACGGCGGCACCGTGTATCTGACCGGCCGACCGGGTCATCCCCGCCTGATGGAGCTGCTGGAGGCGGAGTACCTGGGACAGACCGAGCACAACGTCACCTATATGGCCCCGACTGAGGCCGGGGTTCCTCTGTTCGGAGACTTCACGGCTGCGGATCCGCTCGCGGTTCCGGGGACACAGGCGAAAATGCGCTTTACCGGAGAGATCGAACCTCTGGCGACCCTGGTGCTGCCCTACACCATGACCGGAAAAAAGGAGTTTTCGTCGATCCATTCCAACCCGCCCGGCATCCACACGGATTTCGTGAGCATGGCACGCAAGCGGGTGGGCAAAGGCATGATTCTGTGGGTGGCCGCGCCCATTGAGCTCGCCCGTTCCTATATGAACCGTCAGGTGGTCGCGCGGCTGATGCGTTCCCTCTGCGGTGGGCTGAAGTACGAGGTGGCGGCTTCGCCGTTTGTGGAGGTCCTGACCTGGAAAAAAGACGGCAAACGCTATTTTTCGGCCGTCAACGAGCAGGAGAGCATGCCCTTCACTCCGGCCGGACGGGTGGAGATCCGCACGCCCTATCCGGTGACATCGGCCCGTGTACTCGGCGGCGGAACGGTCGAAGTATCGAAGGACGGCAGCGGTTCCCGTCTCTGCATTCCGGAAACCGGTATGTTCTGTATTTTGGAAACAGAAACGACGGAATAGCGTTGGATCATTGACACATGGCCACCCCCGGCGCCGCCGGGGGTGATTTTTTTAGGTGGCAAATTTCCTATAACAGCGGGATAATAACAGTCATGCCGGAAGACCCGCTCGAAGGTGTCCGTTATGTGGAAAAATAAACGCATCAAGCGAATTTTGGCCAGATACGGCCGTGTTCCCGAGGAGCACTACGAATACGGGGACTTGCGCGGCATTCGTGCCTATCACGATGACCGGCGCGCAAAGAATCCGTGGGTTTGGGCGTTGGACGACATCATCTGGTCGGACTTGTCTATGGACGCGGTTTTTGAGCGCCTGTGCAACGCGTGCAGTACGTCGGGCGAGCAGGGACTCTACGATCAGCTCCGCTGTCCGGCGTTGGATGAGGCGGAATACAACCGGCGCCTATCCTTAATCCGCCTGATGGAACAAGAAGCGGATCTGCGCCTGAAGCTGCAGGTTCTTCTGTCAAAACTCGGCAAGAGCCGAGCCGCACAGACGTCGGAGGCTTACGCCCCTTCCGCCTATGGGAGGGGGGACTTGTCATCGCACTGCTGCTTCTCGCGGGATTGCTTGTCAGTGGGTGCGCCCTGTTCATGACAAAGGCCGTACTGCCGCTGTTTGTGTTGCTGGCCTTTACGTATTATATCGCGATGCTTCGCCGGCTGCAGAATCATCTTCCTGCCGCCAATTATGCCGTGGCCCTGGTTGCCGTCTACCACAAGATCGTCCGCCGGACAGCGCGGCCCTGACTAAATGGCTTCGGCCATACGAGGCCGCGGACCGGAGAGCACGCGGCTTGTCCCGTTCCGGCGGGATATCCATTGTACTGAATAACGATGTCGCGCAGATGTTCAACAGCTTTTTTCTGACCGATCTGATCTTGTATGAAAGACTCAAGGTGCGGTTGAGCCGTCTGGGGGATGAAGTGTCCGCCCTGCATGACTGTGTCGGCAGGATCGATGCGGCGATTGCGGTGGCGTCCTATCAAAAAAGCGCGGACAGGGTGTGCGAACCGGATCTCCGGTTTGGAAAGGATGAGGTGCCCAGTCTGTCCGTGACGGATGCCGTTCACCCGCTGCTGCGCCGCCCGGTCGCCAATTCGGCCGATATCGAAGGGGCAGTCCTGCTGACCGGATCCAACGCCTCCGGAAAATCCACCTGGCTTAAAACGGTGGCCCTTTCTGCCATCCTGGCGCAGAGTATCGCCACCGCACCGTGTACGTCCTACCGCGCGGCCGCGTTCCGTGTGTATACCTCCATAGCGCTCAGCGACGATATCCTGGCGGGGGAAAGCTATTTCATCACCGAGCTTAAAGCCTTCAAACGGATTCTGACGGCGGTGAAGCATGAGGAGCGTGTGCTGTGCGCGATCGACGAGGTCCTGCGGGGGACCAACACCGTCGAGCGGATTGTGGCCTCCAGTACCCTGCTCGATTATCTTGCCGGCCGCGGCACTATCTGTCTGACCGCTACCCATGATCTAGAGCTGTGCAGCCTATTGTCGGAGGCCTACACGATGGCGCATTTAGGGGAGGATATCGTAGAGGGCCGGATCGTGTTCGCTTACAGGCTGCGTCCGGGCGTCGCCTGTACACGCAATGCCATCCGTCTGCTGTCGCTGATGGGTTTTGGCGGCGATCTGACCGACCAAACAGAGGAACGGGCCAAGAGCTATTTGTCATCCGGGCACTGGTGAGACATGACATGAAACAACAGAGCGGAACCGTTTAGGAACGGTTCCGCTCTGTTGTATATACGGGGAAGTCAGCGGCGGGTTTCACACCGGAGCAGGCGCTGCATTTCACAGATGCCTCGTTTCTGCGATGTGATGATAGCGTTGAGCAGCGGCACCAATTCGGGACAGAGAGGATGGCGGAGCGCGTTTTCCGCCATGTGGACCGCCCCCCGGTGATGGGGGATCATTTGCCGCATAAAATTCGCGTCGATGTTGTTGCCGACACAGGCACAGGTCATGTCGTGAAACATGGTTTTCAGAATGGTCTCATTACACATTTGAAAGGAGGCCAGTTCCTGCGGGGCGTTGAGACAGGACTGGCAGGCGGGAAAAACCGCCGTCATGTTGTCGATGCTCTCTTTCTGAGACGAGATAATGTTCAGTGCGATGTTTTGCAGTGGGATGTTGGATGTGTACCGCAGCAAATTCTCGGACATGTCGATCGCAGCCCGATGATGGGGAATCATCTGCTCGATAAAACTGCCCGAAAGACTATCCGACAGCTCCACCTCCAACATTTGCTCGATCATCGTGTTGAGAATGTCTTGATATTGGTCGATGTATGTCTGGGTGTTCAGACTAAGTGCACATGAATTGGACATATAGAATCACCTCCCTTTCCATGGTATGACAAAACGGCGGCTTTTGTCACCGTCCTGCCGCGGAGGAAGAAAAGGCGGGCAGGTAATTGTTGCGGGACCCCTTTGGTCTTTCGGCCGGCTCTTTATGGATCTTTGCGCCAAAAAGTGTTGCAGTCCGCCTTTTCCGCGATATTGAATGCGATGATTTCCCGGAGCAAACGGTAATCAACCGGCTGTTCCCATCGAATGCGGAACAGCTGCTTGCCGAGGTCGTATCCGTCATGCAGGATATCCGCAGAGAATCGCAGAATCCCCGCCCGTTCGGGAGCGATGGCCACATGCTTTTTGGATACGCTGAAACCGAGAATGAAGGTGCCATGATCGGTAAACATCGGCTGGTTCCAGGCGATTTTCGGCTGCAGCTGCGGGAAGGCTTCACCGACCCAGACCAATATCTCCCTGGTGCGTGCCCGATGATCCGGGGTCTCGATTTTTTCTAGATAGTCTTGAAATATATCCATTTGTTCCACTCCTGTCCGAGGATTGTCCTATTTAGTATGCGAAAAATATATCGTTCTACCCGGATCCGATGTGAAAAATGGGTGACACCGCGTTTTGTACGTGCTATACTCGTGTTGGACAAACCGACGGGATGGAGGACTTCATGTGAACAGAGTGGAAGCCGTGCAGCGCATGGCCGACGGGATCATTTCAAAAATGGAATCCGCTGAGGAGCGCAAACAGGCGGATCTGCATGCATACGGCGCCGCTGCATGCTGTGCCATGCTGGCTGCCAGGCGTGGCGTCAACACCGAGATCGCCTATATCAGCGGCCTGCTGCATGACCTGTACGCCTTTCAAACCGGCAGCTATATGTGTCACGCCCCAAGTGGGGCGGATTTGGCCGGCGAACTCCTGCGGGGCCTGAACTTTACCGATGAGGAAAAAATTATCATACAGTCCGCCGTTTTCCATCACGCCTATAAAGACATCGTACACGATGTCTACGATGAAATCCTGAAAGATGCGGACGTGCTGCAGCCGTTTTTCAGCGACAGCGGAACAAGAGTATCGAGCCTGACGCGGGGACGGCTGGAGAAAACGCTTTTGAGTCTGAGTATTCCGATAAATCCCGATGTTGTGGTGGTTCCTTCGGAAGCGGCACCTTCGGAAAGCACGTTCAGACGGGAAAAATTGGCGGAAGAGGCCCGGATTCTGGCCGATCGGTGTGTACGGGGGGAAACGACGGATCCGGAGTTTATGGAGCTTGTCCGTTATTTTCCGGAGAACAGCATACATGAGGATCTGTCTTTGGGTTGGAGTGCGGCATTTGTGTACCACTGCGCGCTCCGGGCGGGTTTGGAGTTCCCGGTCCGTTTCCGTCCGATTTCCCGTTTTCGGTTTTCCCGGGCGGAAGCCTGGCTGGAGTGGGGAAGAGACACCGGCTTCTGCTTTTCGGAAAAAGACGGGGAAGTGCCTCTGCGGGGAGATGTTGTGATAGGCGGCGCCCCGTCAGGTTCGGACCGCACCGTCTCGATGGGTGTCGTTCTCAGGGTGGATCCCGAGCGTCTGACGGTGGCGGAAGGCGACAGGGACCGGCAGAATCTATCCGGCATAACCGTATGGAACCGCAGCCCGGATGTTTGTTATCTGAGAATTCCGGATGGCTGTCTGTATGACGGCTGGACATACGATTACAAAACTCAGCAGGTTCGGATGCAGACATTTTAATACGAAAAGGAAAAAAGCCCGGGAACCGTTTGAAACAAACGGTTCCCGGGCTTTTGCATGTGGATGAGACAAATCGTTTTTAGAAAATTCGATTGGGGAAATGAATAGATGGGCCGGATTCTGTGTATGAGCCAATCGCTTGGTTTCAGTAAACCCGATGGAAATCGACGCGGCGGGGTGTCAGGGCTTTTTACGGAGTTTCAATAGGATCCGCCTCTCGTCGGCTGCGGACCGCAACCGCGCCGCCGCGAGGGCCGCTTTTTCCTTAAGCGGAGTGGATTCCGTGACATCGGCGGCCAGTTCCTCCATCACCATTTTCAGGTCCTGCAGATCCAAAAGATAGACCGCGAGACAAAATAAGCTCTTTTTCCGTCCATCGTTGAAATGATGAAGCAGCTCATCGAGAATCCGCCTTTTTTCATCAAGTTCAGCCCGATAGGCATTCAAACCCATCTTCTGCGCCTTTTCCATGTCGACCTTCATCCGGCTGTGAGGAATAAAAGAATCGAAAGCGTCGATGTTTTCGAAATGGCGGCAGGGATACTCCGCGCACAAAAAGCAGTATTCGACAGAATCGTGCTGCAGGCTGCATCGGGCAATGGAACAGGCTTGGTTTCCCGCACCGCCTCCGCAGCCGGGACAGTACCCGCCTATATGCATCGGGCATAAAATGCAGTTCAGCCCGCAGAGCGAAAGCAGGGGATTTTGTCTGATAAAATCCTTCATATATGTCTCCATCTTCCTGTTCTGTATGGAGTCATTATAACACGTATCCCGGTGTCTGTCACCGCGGAAAAGACCATCAGCCGTCTGAGCGTCGGTCTGCATGGATGTCAGGGGAGGCGAATCGGTCCGCCCCAGGAAGGATATAGAACCCACTTCCGGATGAGAACAGCTTAGTCCAGCCGCCGTCCGTCGGTCGAGAGGGTGACCACCTGCCAGGGGATCCACTTGCCGCTTGCCTGCATGGCGCTTTTTACAGCCTGTTCGATTCCGCCGCAGCAGGGAACTTCCATACGGACGACCGTCACGCTTTTGATGGAATTGTGCGTTAAAATATCGGTCAGTTTTTCCGCGTAATCGACCCCGTCCAGTTTGGGACAGCCGATGAGCGTGATACGGTTTTTGATAAAGTCGCGGTGAAAAGCACCGTACGAATAGGCTGCGCAATCGGCCGCGATGAGCAGATGGGCGTTCTCGAAATAGGGGGCCTTGGCCGGAACCAAGCGAATCTGTACCGGCCATTGCCGCAGTTCGCTCGGTGTTTCGCCGTGTTCTTCGCGCATGTCCGCACGTTCC
>CABQAA010000117.1 GCA_902461995.1 uncultured Oscillospiraceae bacterium
CCGAGGCCGCCGCCTGTGCCCTCTCCGCCGCGACCGAGCTGAGCAGTTGGTCATAGATGTCCGGCGTAGGCTCCGGCGGCGTCACGCCGGGCAGAAACCCCGACTGGCAGACCGAAATTTCCGCCCGGTTTGTCGTCAGCCGGTCTCCGCCAAACACCGAGACCCGAAACCACGGAACCCGGATCACCTCTTCGGGTACACGGCACACCCCGTCCTGAACCAGCATGTGGTACACCGCTCCCGACGCCGCCTGGAATACCGCCGTTTTCTCGATCCCTTCCCACTCCGATCCAAATGTGAAGGCCGCCGTCAGATAATTCCGGCTGTCCGCCACCACCGTCACGGGATGGCTTGTCAGCTCCTGCCCATGAACCGTAAAGCGCAAAATCTTTTGTTTCATCTTTTCCTCCTCATATTTTTTATCGTCTCAAAAATGAGACCAGTGAAACAAAAAATAAAACTCAGTATATTTGTCTTATTTTTGGTTCTATTATAGCTCATTTTTGAGATTTTGTCAAGATATCGTGACCACATTTCCTTGTAACTATTGCAATATTGAGAAAAATTTGCTATAGTAAAAGCATCAAAAAGGTGCGTAAAATTCACATAGAGGTGATCGCTATGACGGTGTATGAGCGTATCCGGCAGCGGCGCAAGGAACTCGGTCTGTCGGCGGAAGATCTGGCCTTGGCTCTCGGCGTGTCGCGTGCTACGGTCTATCGGTATGAATCGGCGGAAACGGAAAAACTGCCCTCCTCTGTTCTGGAGCCACTCGCCGATGTTCTGCTCACCACCCCCGCCGATCTGATGGGCTGGGAGAACGAATCGGCCGGCCGGGATCCGTTTTTTGCCGCGGCTTTCGATCGCCTGTGTATGGCCTGGAATAAAACCCCCGAGCAGGTGGAGCGGGACACCGGCCTCCCCCACGAACGGATGCTGGCCCTGCGCCGCTCAAAGGAACAGCCGACTCCCGAAGAGGTCTCCCTGCTCGCCTCCTATTTTTCCGTACCGGCCCGTCTGCTGGAACCGCAGGCGCCAACGGACACCGCTGCGCCGAAACGCCCTGGAGCTCAAGCGGAAAAAAGCAACGTTCTCCCCTTTTCTCCGCCGATCGAATACGGCGGCACCATCCCGGTTTTGGGGAAGGTGCCGGCCGGCGTTCCCATCGAGGCGGTGGAAGAGGTGATCGAGCGGATCCCGCTGCCCGCCTCCTTTGCCCGCTCCGGGGAGGACTATTTCGGCCTGCTGGTGACCGGAGACAGCATGGTGCCGGAATACCTCGACGGGGACATCGTCATCATCCGGGCTCAGCCGACGGCCGACACCGGAGACGACGTCGTCGCGTACATCGGAGGGGCGGACGCCACCCTCAAACGGATTGTCGTCACCACCACCGGCGTGCAGCTCCGTCCCCTCAATCCGGCCTATGAAACCCGCAGTTTCACCAACGCGCAGATCGAATCCCTGCCGCTGGTCATCGCCGGCATCGTCGTCGAACAGCGGCGGCGCCGCCGGAAATAGCCGGCTTTGGGCGGTTCGCACCGCCCTATGAAAAGAGGGAGGGATGGCTATGTCTGCTCGAACCCGGCTCTTTCGTGTCCGGGATCCTTACAATGCGGCCGCTTCGGAGAAACGGTTTTGGGAGGCCGTACAGGAGTCGCATGCCTTCCATTATACGCACTGCTCCGAATATCGTACCATCTCGGACGCTCTGCGTGCCTCGCCCGAAGACCTCCGGGACGGCGGCTATGACGCCATCCCTTTTCTGCCGACTCTGCTGTTCAAAAACCATCATCTCTTTTCTATGCCGGCGTGGCGTTTGCCGATCAAAGCGACCTCCTCCGGAACAAAAGGCCGATTCAGCCGGATCGGCTTCGATGCCGGCGGGCTGTTCTGCGGGCTCCGGATGGTGCTGAAAATCGGAAAACGAAGAAAACTCTTCTCCCCCGTCCCCGTCCACTATGTCCTGCTCGGCTATAAACCCCACCGGGGCAATGCCACGGCGGTGACCAAAACCGCTTTCGGTGCCACCCTGTTCACTCCGGCGCTGAGCCGCACCTACGCGCTGATATACGGCCCGGACGGCTACAAACCCGATCTCGAACGGATCGTCGACGCCATCCTGCGCCGCAGCCGGTCCCGCTTCCCCGTCCGTCTGATGGGTTTCCCCTCCTACACCTACTTTGTCCTACGGAGGATGGAAGAGCAGGGCCTGTCCGTCCGGTTAAAAAAGGGGTCTAAAATCCTGCTCGGCGGAGGATGGAAACAATTTTACGCCGAACAGGTGGACAAATCCGTGCTCTATGACCTGGCCAGGCGGGTGCTCGGCATCGAGAAATGCGACATCGTCGAATTTTTCGGAGCGGTGGAGCACCCCATCCTCTACGCCGACTGCGACCGGCATCATTTCCATGTCCCAGCATACAGCCGGGTCATCATCCGGGATGTCCACACCCTGGAACCCGTACCGAACGGGACACCCGGCCTCGTCAATTTGATCACTCCCATGGTCCGGGGCACGCCGATCTTAAGCGTCATGACCGACGATCTGGGCATCCTGCAGAACGGCGAATCCTGCGGCTGCGGAATCACTTCCCCCTATCTGGAAATTCTGGGACGAGTCGGACTCAAGGATATCAAAACCTGCGCCGCCGGCGCGGCTGAGCTGCTGACGGAGGTGCCGCGATGATTCTGGCAGAAGGCCGGCTGTACGACACCGCAGAGCAGGATCGGATCCTGTCCCGTCTGGAAGCGGATATCAACCGGACACGGCAAACCAAAACCCTGACAGCCGAAACGGTCATCACTGCCGTCGAGCGGCTCGGGCGGCGTCTGGCCGCCGGGGATTTCGACACCCTGCTGGCCCGCTTCGGCATCGAAGGGCTTGACACCTATATCAAAACCCTTCTGCCCATGCTGAGCCGGGAGGCGCTGGAGCTGCGGGTTAGCACCGAGCTGGGGATTCACCCGTTTGAAGAGCGGAGCGTCACCCCGCCGTTCGGCCAGACCCCCATCTTCCTGCGGCCCATGCCGCTCGGTACCCTCCTGCACATCGCCGCCGGCAACGTGGACGGACTTCCCGCCTTCAGCGTTGTGGAAGGCCTGCTCACCGGCAATGTCAATCTGCTGAAACTGCCCCAGGCCGACAGCGGCCTGTCGCTGGAGATCCTGCAGAAGCTGATGGAGCTGGAACCGGATATCCGGGAATTCCTGTATGTGTTTGATACCCCGTCGAGCGATCTCGGCACGCTGAAACGGCTGGCGGATCTCGCGGACGGGATCGTGGTCTGGGGCGGCGAAACCGCGGTAGCTGCCGTCCGGCGGTTTGCCCCTGTCGGTGCCAAGCTGATTGAATGGGGGCACCGGCTGAGTTTCGCCTACATCTCCGGCTATGAAGACGAAAAGCGGGAACTCGCCGCGCTCGCCCGCCATATCGTGTCCACGAAACAGCTTCTCTGCAGCTCCTGTCAGACGATTTTTCTCGATACAGACAGTCTGGAGGAACTCGGCCGCTTCTGCCGGACCTTCCTGCCCTATCTGGATGCGGCCGCCAAGCAGGTGCCCGCGACGATCGGCGAAACAGCCGAACGGACACTACGCCGCCTAAACGGCCGTCTGGAACGGATGCTGACGGGGGACGACCGGCCGGACAACCGGGTATTCCAGGGCCGCTTCTGCAGTCTGACGGCCTCTGCCGACCGGGAACTCGAACTTTCCGACCTGTTCGGCAACGTACTCGTCAAGGCCCTGCCCCGGGAGCAGCTGTTCGGACAGCTGCGGCGGCACAAAGGGGTATTGCAGACGGCGGGGCTGATCTGCTCCCCCGACCGGCGGGCGGAACTGACCAATCTCCTTTCCCGCGGCGGCCTGACGCGGATCACGCGGGCCGGGGATATGTCGGCCGTTTTCTGCGGCGAATCCCACGACGGGGAATTCCCTCTGCGGCGCTATATCCGCACGGTCGTCGTGGAATAAAAAAAGCCGAAAAGGCTCTGCGGTTTGTCTCCGCAGAGTCTTTTTTATGCACAATTTTCTTGTATACAAAGCGTATCTCCGGAAAAAATAAACTGTACCGCTTTTACACGCCTTTTTATAAAAGAAAGGACTCTCTCATGAAAAACAAGAAAGATGTACGGCCCATCGATGAGACCGGCAATCCCCTGTTTGACGAAACTTTCAATGTGGCCTCCACGACGGAATGCACCGGTCTGATTCCGTCCGCCCCGGTCAGCGGCGCCGCGGCCGACTCTTACAGCGACATTTATGACGTTCCCCTCGCCAAGACCCCGGCGGACGCCGTTCACGCCCTCCAGAGCCTGAAAAAGGAAACGAATGACGAAAAACGTCCTTGATTTCTTTACGATTCCTTTACAAGGATTTCATGGAATCTTCCAGAAGGGTTCAAACCTTGGTCACAATTATCCCGTATACTAAAGACATCCCAAACAGAACAGGCACCGGAAAGCCGGTGTCGGGCTAATCCCTCGAAAGAGGTTTAGAATAGATGCTTTTTTCACACCTCCCTCCTCTCTCTGCGCGGCTTCCCGGCCGCGCAACCCCCTCTAAAACGGCCGGCTTATTGCCGGCCGTTTTTTTATGTGAAGGAGATGACTCGTTTGGGTTTCCGGCCGTCCTTTCGCCGCCTGGGTCAAAAAGGCAGCCCGCAGGCCGGACGGGCTGCGGTTTGCCCTCACATAACCCATGAAGGCATACCGGCCTGCGGCTTACAGTCCCGTTCCCGCCCCCTGCGCCACTTATATTTGCCACACACAGCACAAAGGGCCGCGACGATGTCGCGGCCCTTTCAAATTACCGCAGCGAATTCATAGTCAGCCCGGTAATGAGTTTCGGATAAAAATAAGTGGACTTCTGCGGCATCTTTTCCCCAGCCGCGGCCACGTCGCGGATCTCCTCCACATGGGGACTTAACAAACGCCGCCGGATACGCACCCACGCCGATATCGTCGAACGCCTCCCTCTATGAACGTTTGTCTGTATCCCGATCCTGCTCTTCGAACCAGCGATCCACATGGTCCACAATCGAGAGAATCGTCATCCATTGTTCCCGCACACGCTCAGAATTGTATTCACAGATACTTAACTCCAGCTTTAGCTGTCCGACACGCTTATATAATGTTGCCACTAATTCATGGAGAGACATCCGGCTCACTCTCCTTTGCTTGCGGCTGAAGGGCAAAATCAATACACCGATTGATAAATTCACTGCGGTTCATCCCGTTTTTAGCCGCAAGCCTTTCGATCTTATCCAGCTTTTCTACATCAATACGCAGAGTAATAGGCTCTTTTTTATACGGTTTCGGGATAAAATCGGCCATAAAAATATCCCCCTCTCGTATAAAAGGATATCCTATATAATCAGGCAAAAATAGAGTACATATCGTCATACAATATGGAATACAGAAAACACCGATCAAGCTGGAAAACAGCCCCGGCCGACACGCGAACGTGCCGGCCGGGGCTGTTATATGCCGATAATTTTCCAATTACCGCAGCGCATTCATGGTCAGCCCGGTGATGAGTTTCGGATAAAAATAGGTGGACTTCTGCGGCATCTTTTCCCCGGCCGCGGCCACGTCGCGGATCTCCTCCACCCGGGTGGGACTTAGCAGAAACGCCGCCTGATAGGCGCCCGCATTCACATCGTCCAGGGCCTCCCGCAGGGAGCGGGTATAGGTCAGATTGACGCCGTTCGCCATATTCTGTTTGTCGATGCCGAGCATCCGCTCCAGAATCAGGGAGTGGAGCACGTTCACATCCAAGCGGCGGGAGGCCTCGGACAGATTGGGCAGAACCGCGTCCATCACGGACTCGTCCCGCAGGGTGAGCAGGGTGAAGGTCTCCCCGCCCGTATAGAAACCAAATGCCTTTTTCCCCGCCTGATAGGCATGCTCCAGCATTTCGTCCAGCGACTCGACCGCGATGCCTTCCTGCACGTCGAAGTCCGCCCGGCAGCGCTCGACAAGGGCCTGCGGATCAAAATCTGCGATGCCGCGGATCATCCGATGAGTGGGAAGCACCACCAAACCGGGGTGATCCATTTCGACGAGCATCATCATGATGTAATCGGCGTCGGTCCCCTCCGGCACGCCTTCCGCCCGCAGGGTATCCCGGTACCGCAGCGCGGTTTCATAGCGGTGATGCCCGTCGGCAATATACAGCTTGGTATCGGTGAAGCGCTGCGCAATCGCCGCGGTCAGGGAGGGATCGGTGACGGCCCACAGCCGATGGGTCAGCCCCGCCTCGTCGGTCACCTCGACAAGCGGCGGCTCCCGCATAATGAGCTCCAGGGTGTCGAGGGTCTCCATCTCCCCGCCGTCGTCCATATACAGGGCGTATACATCACTGAAATTGCAGCCGGTCGCTTTCATCAGCTCGAACCGGTCGGCCTTGGCCTTGGACAGGGTCTCTTCGTGGGGCAGCACGATGCCCTTTGAAAACTCCTCGAGTTTGACCTGCGCAATCAGGCCGGCCACGCTCCGCCGTCCGCCCTCCATGCCGCTCAAATCGCTCAGGCCGGGCAGATCGAAGGCGATCTCATAACAATAAAACGCCGGCTGGTCGTCCTGCCGAAGAACCCCCTGCTCGATCCATTCCCTCAGAGTTTTCCCCGCCTCGGCATAGGGATCCGCCCCGTCCCGGGGCAGCTCCAGACGGATGATGTTATGGGGATTCCGTTTGAGGTAGGAGAGCCGCTGGGATTCGGAAATGATGTCGTAGGGCGGGCAGACCA
>CABQAA010000118.1 GCA_902461995.1 uncultured Oscillospiraceae bacterium
GGCGGGGCAGGAGCTCCATCCGATAAAACGCGCTTCCCATTTTCTCGTTTCCAATGGATTCCGCCTTGTCCACGGCCTGCTGGATCACACGGGTCGTGTCGTTGTCTACATAAGAGTTATGGGAGGTGTAATGCTCCTGGGAATCCAGTTTGACAAAGGCACTGCCTGCGTGGAAGAGCATCTCTCCCGTGGCAACCAGGCAGAGCAGCGCATAGGCGATGCGGACCCTCCGAATTTTTTTCCAGGAGACAAGGGCCAGGACCGCCGCATAAACCGCCAGCAGGAGCAGACTGACGTAAATCGCTTCAAAGCCGTAGGCTTTGTCTCCGAAACGCTCTTCGATGATGAGATAGGCCACCAAGGCGGTCAGGGAAAAGCCGATCTGCTTAAAGGTGATGGCCCGCAGATGCTGCAGCGTCTCGAACGCGATGAGCAGCAACACAAAACTGTACAGGAAGGAGAACCGGTAGGGCAGGTCGTTCGGGAAATGCATGCCGTGCCAGAAAAGGTTGGCGAGATTGACTGTAAAACTCAGGCCGAGGACCCCGACCAGCCCAAGGTAGGATACGCGGCGTCGCAAAGGGATGGCCTTTAGGGTGGCAAAGATCGGCAGCAGGAGGACGGCCAGCATCCCGCAGTAGATGTTGGGCAGGTTCCCGGACCGGATGGTCGGGGTGGTACCATATAGATGGCGGCCGAGCAGCCCGAACATATCGAACATGGAGGTTAGCTCAGGCGGTTTCTGGCCGGCAGCGGAGGTGTGCCCGAGGGCCAGAAAGACCGGCACGAGCAGAAACATCGCCAGACCCCCGCCGAGAAGGGAGCCGAGGGCAAAGCGGGCGAACCCTCGCGCCTGCTGTTCGGCCCGGCGCTTTTTCCGGAGAGCATATACCAGATAATACAAGACCAGGAAGATGCAGAGCATAAACCCGATGTAGTAGTTTGCGATCAGCGCGTAGGCGAGAGGCAGGATATACCAGAGATACCGGCCGGTCCGCATCATCTTTTCAAAACCGAGCACCACGAGCGGCAGCACCATCACGACATCCAGCCACATGATGTTCCAGGAATAGGCGATCATGTACATCATCAGCGCATACATGACAGACACCATCGGAATGGTCATATTCCGGCGGCGGTACACGCTCTGTACACAGGCCGCGAAAAAGGCCGCGGACAGGGCGTTTTTCAGCAGCGTGATCACTAAAATCCCTTCGGCAAGGAGGTGCTCCGGGAAAAAGACGAGCAGCAGATTGAAGGGACTTGCGAGATAATAGCCGAACAGGGAAACGAAATTGATGCCGAGCCCGACTTCAAAGGAGTAAACAGGGCTGCCGCCATGCAGAAGCATATCCCGAAGGCGGGCGAGCAGAGGCGCGTATTGGTGATGCATGTCGACGATCATGCCGGTTTTTCCGCCGAGCGGCCACATGCCGAGGAAGGTGTATGCCAGGCACATGCAGGCGAGAGCCAAGACCCCGGAGAGAACCGGATAAAACCAGGCACCCCATTTCACCCGGCGCTCCCGCCGGCCCCGCATAGCCTCGTTGAGAAAAGCGGCGAACAGCAGTCCCAGAATCAGGGCCGTTCCCAGGCAGTAGACCGCCTTGCGCAGCAGGCTGTCCGCCTGGATGCCGTCTTTGTCATACCAAAGCAGGACCAGTACCAGCAGGCCGCCTAGCAGTGCCGCGGCGCCGACCAGAGTGAAGCGAATTGCCTTCTGGGACAGGGAGGAATCGTCTTGTTGCATCGTCCTTTCACACTCCATACAATCATAGTTATTCAAGTCGGTCCCCGGCGGGATCCAATAAGAAAGTGCCGCAAAGACGGCCGGTTGTTGCGGGTGGAGGATATGTTCATCTGTGCGGATATTCATAAGACACATTATACCACAATTTTCCTGTGCGGAGCGCAGGAACGGCGAAGCCGCCGGGGCGACAGCCCCAAATTGCGGGAACAATGTTCTACCAGGCGTCCGAAGGCTTGGTATGCAAGGCTTCGGCCTACGCCGTGAGGTTATTATACCATAGCTTTTCCATGGGAGCAATCTTCTTCCGAACGGGCGGATTCGACAAAAAAAGGAGGCGAGCTTCCGGCAGAAATAAGGACGGCAATTTTTAAATGTGAAAAATTGCCACTTATTGGCCTGCGAACGGACTTGATTTCCCATGGAAAACCGGGTAATCTGTTAAAAACTGAAGAGGGGGTGTAGGTTTTGGCCGGAAAGAGGGGACGGCCCACCGACAGCCGAAAGGAGATTCGCATCACAGTGCGGATCGACGTTCGGGTAGCGGAAGCCTTGGATGCCTACTGCAAAAAGTGGGCGGTTACGCGGGCTGAAGCGATCCGGCGTGCTATTCTTCGCCTCTGATGCGGACAGGGCGAAAAAAGGAACGCGATCCGACATGCAGCACGAAACAAAAAGGAGATGGCCAAGGCCATCTCCTTTTTGTTGTGGAAAACGGTGCAGCGGACGCCGTTTGGCTCCTTTATTGTGAATTTATGTCACTTTACAACATTTTAAGAATCCTTCTGCCGTCATAAGGTCAAGACGGCGCCGACGTCCGATCAAGAGGTGCCGAGTGCACCTTGCTCCCGGGCCTGAGCGGTGTACAGGTCGTAGTAGAGTCCGCGTTTCTCGATCAATTCGTCGTGGCTGCCCTGCTCTAGGATGCCTTTGTTGCCGATGTAGAGAATCCGGTCACAGGTTTTGATCGTCGAGAGCCGATGGGCGATGATGAAGGAGGTCCGGCCTTTGAGCAGGGCCTGGATTCCCTCTTGAAGCAGGCGCTCGGTCTTGGTGTCGATGGAAGAAGTGGCCTCGTCGAGAATCAGGATTTTCGGGTCGGAGAGCAGGGTGCGGGCGAAGGCGATTAGCTGCTTCTGCCCTTGGGACAGGCGGCTGCCCCGTTCGTTGACCTCTGTGTCGTACCCCTTTTCCATCTCCATGATGAAATCGTGGGCCCGGACCATTTTCGCCGCCTGCTCGATCTCCTCGTCGGTAGCGTCGAGGCGGCCGTACCGGATGTTGTCCCGGATGGTGCCGCTGAAAATGAAGCTGTCCTGCAGCATGATGCCCATCTGGGTCCGCAGAGAATGAAGCGTCGCCTTTGCGATGTCGTACCCTTCGTTCCAGGCGACGGCGCCGTCCTCCTCCTGGGTTCCGTAGAGGAGAATTTCGCCCCCGGTCAGGTTGTAGAACCGGCTGATTAGGTTGACCACCGTGGTTTTACCCGCGCCGGTGGGACCCACCAGCGCAATGCTCTCTCCGGCCCTCACGTGGAGATTCAGGTTTTCCAGGATGTGGATTCCCGGTTCATAGGCAAAGGTTACGTCGCGGAACTCGACCTCTCCCGTGAGGGGCGGCAGGGTGACGGCGTCGGGGGCATCGTCCACCACCACAGGTTCATCCATGGTCTCGAAGATCCGTTCCAGATAAGCGATGTTGTTGACAAAGGAATTGTAGATATTCGCCAGATTGGTGATCGGCTGCCAGAAGCGGCTGACATACTGGCCCATGGCCAGGATGACGCCGAAGGAGACGATGGCCCCGCCCATCCAGTACACACCGGCGATATAGAGCAGGGTGAATACCACCTGGGTGATGAGTTCCGAGCTCAGCCAGACCGAGTTGCTGATGTAGATCGCGCCCATCCACGCTTTGCGGCAGGCGGTGGCCAGGCGTTCCATGATGGTGATGTTTTCTTCCTGCCTGGCGAAAAGCTGGGACACCTTCACGCCGTCGATGCTCTCGGCCAGATAGGCGTTGTAGTTGGAGTTTTTATTGGACTGACGCTGCCATGCCCGCCTTTGGCGAGGCTTTAAGAACCAAATGACTCCGGCGAAAACCGGCAGGCCCGCGACAATGACGGTGGCGAGCACCGCATTGGTGGCGTACATGAACACCACGATGAACAGAACGTTGAGAATCTCCAGGATGCTGTTGATGATCCCGTTGGAGAGCATATCCGAGACGGAGTTGACGTAGTTGATGACCCGCACCAGGATTTTCCCGGCCGGCCGGCTGTCGTAATAGCTGAAGGGCAACTTCTGCAGGTGGGCGAACAGATCCCGCCGGATGTCGAAGATAATCTCTTGGCTGACGTGAGCCATGATGCGGGACCGGATGGTGTTGAACACGATACTGATGACGATGATGAGCACAAAGAGGAGTGCGAGCTCTAGAAGCAGCGCGACGTTTTTGTTCGGAACGGCGTCGTCGAGCACCCATTGCATAATTTTAGGCTGGAACAGCGCCACGATGCTGGCAACCGCGCTGAGCAGCAGGGCCAGCCCCATCTTGACTTTGTGCCTCCCGATGTACTTCATGGCGCGTTTAAGGTGTTTGAAACTGAACGGAGACTCGAGGTTTTCATCCACTTCAAAGGTATTGCGTGCCATCAGCACCCGCCCCCTTTCACGGCGGCATCCGCCGTCTGGCCGTCCGGAATGTCATTTTGAAGGGCATAGGTTTCCCAGTAGTACCCCCGCTGGCGGAGCAGCTCCTCATGAGTGCCCCGTTCGGCGATTCGGCCATCCTGCAGAACCAGGATCTGGTCCGCATCCTTGACAGAGGAAATGCGCTGGGCGATGATGATTTTCGTGCAGGGGAAAGGCAGATTACGCAGCTGCCCCTGTATGTAGGTTTCGGTTTCCATGTCCACTGCCGAGGTGGTATCGTCCAGTACGAGCACCGACGGGCGCATGGCCAAGGCGCGCGCCAGGGCGATGCGCTGTTTTTGGCCGCCGGACAAACCGACGCCCCGTTCGCCTACGATGGTGTTATACCCCTCCGGCATCCGGCTGATGAAACCGTCGGCATCGGCCATGCGGGCAAATTCCCGGGCTTCTTCTTCGGTCAGCGTCTGGTCGCCGAACACGATGTTTCCCTCAACCGTGTCGGAGAAGAGGAAAACATCCTGTGTGGCGGCGCCGATATGGCGGCGGAGCTGCTGAAGCTTCCACATCCGCACACCGCAGCCGTCCACCAGAATTTCCCCGCTGTCCACATCGTAGAAACGCGAAAGCAGGTGGATGAGTGTGGTTTTACCAGACCCCGTCGGCCCCATAATGGCGAGGGTCTGCCCCGGTTCGACCGTAAAACTGACGTGATCGAGCACTTTCACCTTTCCAAAAGAGAAGGAGACGTCGCGGAACTCGATTTTCCCCTGCATGGTCTCGTGGTCTTCCGCGTCCTCCCGGTCCACGATCAGGGGACGGGAATAATAGACCTCGATGATTTTATTGGCGGAGGTGACAAACCGCTGCAGGTCGTTGATCAGACTGCCGAGGTTGCGCATGGGGTTGGCCAGCGCCCAGGCAAGCCCCGTGAAAATGGTGAGTTCGCCGGGGGTGATTTCGCCGATGATGATAAAAAAGCCGCCCAGGAAAATGGTGATGAGGGTCATCGCGTTCGCCAGCAGTTCGATGAAGGGATAAAATGTGAGCCACAATTTATTGATTTCGAGATTGGCATCCCGGAAAGCCTCGTTCTTCTCCCGGAATCGATCCTTTTCGAAATCCTCCCGCGCGAACGCTTTGACGACCCGATTGCCCGCAATGTTTTCCTGTGCGGCTGTGTTCATATCGGACAAGCGTTCCCGCATGCCCACGAACTTCGGGTGAACCTTGGACGAATAGAGCTTGGTAATCAGCATGAGCAAGGGGATGGCGGCAAGCATGGCCAGGGTCAGCTTCCAGCTGACAAAAAAGAAATAGATCAGCGTGGACAGGAACATCACCACACCGTCCACCACTTGGTAGACGAGGTAGGAAGTGAAATGGCGGCACCAGTCGAGATCGGCGGACAGCCGCGTCATCAGGTCGCCGGTGCGGTTGCGGTCGAAAAACTTCATCTCCTGGTACTGAAGCACCGTGAACAGGCGCCGCCGGAGATTGAACACCGTGTTCTGAGAGGATTTTTCCAGACAGATGACCATGAGGTATCGCAGACCCTCCCGCAGCACCTTGGCCGCGAGCATGATCATCAGCAGCGGGATGAGAGGTCCCGCATTCTCCCCCACGATGACCTCGTCGATCAGCCGCGCCGTGAGAGCCGGATTGATTAAAAGCATGACGCTGGTGACAGCGGAAATGATCAGTGCGGTAATCATCCCCGCGTGATATCGTCGGTCCATGTTTCGCCAAATCCATCGTATCTGGAACACTGCGGATTCCCCCTCTTCTCCCTACCGAAGCGCCGCCGAAAGGACGTCCCTCTCCGCCGCGGCCGCGTCCTTGTTTGGAATACCCCCCCATTATACTGATCTGTCTCAAAAAAGATAGCCTTATTCGGCCGAAATCCAAAAACAATTGGGCCTCACTTTCCGTCATATTGACGAAAGATACGGGCAACCTCCGTAAGAGGCCCGTTTTATCATTCAATACACAGTTCGGTCACAGCTTATTTACACAAGACCTAAGAAATGATCAACAAAAATACACACAACACGCGCATACTGATAACAGAACACAACAGACAAGGCATCCGTTATCATAGAAGGAGGAACCCATATGACGTCGTATACACCTTATGATCCGTTTGATTCCCATTACGGCATCCCGACTCCATATGCCGAAGCTTCCGAGACGCCTTTCGCGCCGGAGACGGCTTCATCCCCGGCTCTGCCTGCATGGGGCAGCGATTCGCCGGTATCCCCGAAAAAAGAAAA
>CABQAA010000119.1 GCA_902461995.1 uncultured Oscillospiraceae bacterium
GACCTGACGGCGGGGACGGCGGCCATGGCGGGAATATCGTATTTGTGCCCGACGACGGCCTGAACACCCTTTCCGATTTCCGCTATAAGCGAAAATACATCGCTGAACCCGGACAGAACGGCGGCGCCAACCGCTGTTTCGGCAAAGCCGGGGCGGATTGTGTGATCCGTGTCCCCAGAGGCACCCTGCTGTTTGATAACCAGTCCGGCCGGCTGATCGCGGACATCTCGCAGGATGAACCCTTTGTGGCGGCCAAGGGCGGCCGAGGCGGCTGGGGAAACGCCCATTTTGCCACCCCGACCAGGCAGGTGCCCCGGTTTTCAAAGCCCGGCACCCCCGGAGAGGTGATCGAACTCCGGCTGGAACTGAAGCTGCTGGCCGACGTGGGGCTGGTGGGGTTCCCGAACGTGGGAAAATCCACCCTGGTGTCGGTGGTCAGTGAGGCCAAACCGGAAATCGCGAATTATCCCTTCACCACCCTGACGCCGGTTTTGGGGGTGGTGCGGACCGGGCCGGAAGCCTCCTTTGTCATGGCGGATATCCCCGGCGTGATCGAAGGAGCCAGCGAGGGCGTGGGCCTGGGCCACGATTTTCTGCGGCATGTGGAACGCTGCCGTCTGCTGGTGCACGTTGTGGACGTGTCCGGGAGCGAGGGACGGGATCCCCTCGCGGATTTCGACGTACTCAACCGGGAGCTTACCGCCTTCAACCCCGAGCTGGCGTCCCGTCCCATGTTGGTAGCGGGCAACAAATGCGATCTGGCGACAGAGGAGCAGCTGGAAACCTTTGCCGCGGCGATGCGGGAGCGGGGATATGAGTATTTTCCGCTGATGGCGGCGATCGCCCATGGAACGAAGGAGCTGACCGACCGCTGCGCCGCGCTGCTTGCACAGCTGCCGCCAATTCGGCAGTATGAGCCGGAGCCCGAGCCCCTGCCCGAGCTCCCGGAAGGGGTCCGCGAGGTCGCGGTGACGAACGAGGACGGGGTGTTCGTGGTGGAGGCGGAGTGGCTGGAACGCCTGCTGCAGACCACGGATATCCGCGATACCGAGGGCTTGCAGTATTTCCAGCGAGTGCTCCGTTCTGCAGGCGTGATCGACGCGCTGGTCGAGGCGGGCGTGACCGAGGGGGATACGGTAAGTATATATGACTTCGAATTCGACTATGTGGATTAATTCGATTGGAATAATTGCAAGAATTAATACGTTTTGTATAGGAGCAATGCAGATATGGAACCGCTTATGACAAACGACATCCCGCTCAGCGACATCAGCTCCCAAAACCTCGCGTATGTGGGGGACGGCATTTACGAGCTGATGGTCCGGGAACGGCTGGTCCGCCAGGGCGGCCGGGTCCGGGGATTACATAAGCTGGCGGTCGAGCAGGTCCGGGCGGAGGCCCAGGCTAAAGCGGCCGACCAGCTGCTGCCTCTCCTGAACGAGAAAGAGGCGGCGGTCTACCGCCGGGGCCGCAATGCCCATACGGCCCGAACCGACGGGGAATATCATAAGGCGACGGGGCTGGAGGCCCTGTTCGGCTATCTCTATCTCCGTGGGGAAACGGCGCGGCTGCGGGATCTTTTCGACGAGGCGATGAAAGCCATCGAAGGGGGATAAGAGCCGAGGTCGTCCCGCCAACAGGAAAGGACGGCCAATATGAAACAAACGACGCAGACGGGCCTCGGGAAGCGCACCGCGCTCGACGGTCTGTTTTACGTGCTGGGCAGTGTGCTGTACGCGCTGTCGGTCAACATTTTTACGGCGCCCAATCAAATCGCCCCCGGCGGTGTGACGGGGGTCGCGACCCTGTTCAACTTTTTGTGGGGGACCCCCATCGGTACCGCGATCCTGGTGATCAACCTGCCGCTGCTGATTGCCGCGTGGTTCCGGCTGGGGAAGGCCTTTACCGTCCGGACCTTAATCGTGACGGTGCTGTCCTCGGTCGTCATCGACGTCACCTCCCCGTTCTTGCCCGTGTTCCGCGGCGACAAAATGCTGATCGCTCTTTTCGGCGGGGTGCTGGCCGGGGCGGGACTCGGACTGATCTATATGCGGGGCGCGACCACGGGCGGAACCGAGGTGGTGGCCCGGCTGCTGGAACGCAAATTCCGCCATATCCCGATCGGCCGGCTGATTCTGCTGGTGGACGCGCTGGTGGTCGCGGCTTCGGCCCTGGTCTACCGCAACGTGGAGACCGCGCTGTACGCGATGGTGCTGATCTTCGTGTCGACCAGCCTGATGGATGCGCTGGTGTACGGCGGCGACAAAGGCAAGATGCTTCTTGTCATGAGCCAGAGGGAACGGGAGATCGCGGACGCCGTGCTCGAGCGGATGGAGCGGGGCGTCACCATGCTCAATGCCACCGGCGCTTATACGGGCGGGGACCGGCGGGTGCTGCTCTGCGCGGTGAGGCGGTCCGAGATGTATGAGCTGCGCAGCCTGGTGATGGACATTGACCCGGGGGCGTTCATTATCGTGGTGTCCACCGACGAGGTGCTCGGCGAGGGCTTCAAAACCCCCGAGGAAAAAACATGAGGAAAAGCGGCGAACGGGTTTTCCCGTTCGCCGTTTTTCGCCATAATCATGTCGGGAACCGGCATCTATGCCGTATTCCTGAAATAAGTCGACGATGTCTTCAACTACCTCATGATCGTTTCGGTTTTCATTTTTTACAACGGCCTGTATTTCCAGTAACAGCATCATGGCTTTGGACTCTACATCTTCCGCTCGGAACGGAAGGCAATCCAAATGGGACAAAACGTACCGCCCAAGGTCTCTGCATAATAATTCTTCATAAAGTTCCAATGGAATCACCTCTATTGCATTTTATCTGAATTCCAGATAAAATGCAATATCTATATTCCAGATGATCCATACTAATCCGGGGTGATAAGTATGGTTTTCCATCATATTCGTGCTCTACGAGAGGATAAAGACGTCTCTCAAAAAGCATTAGGTGAATTACTAGGTATGGCACAGAACACGTATTCACAATATGAAACGGGTAAAATCGCCTGGACGGATGAACATCTTTTGAAATTGTCCGATTACTATCATGTGAGTGTCGATTATTTATTGGACAGAACCCAGATTCCGACACCCTATCCCCAAAAGCGGTAAGAGGTTAACGACATGACGCATTCACTTGTTCCGCTTCCGAAGGAGCGGTGGCGGGGCCAACTCCTGCCCATGCGGTACACCTCCGACAGCCCGTATGCGGTCGGGCTGGACCGGACGGAGGACGGGTTCGTGGTGTCGTTCCGCAAAACGACGGTCCGCCCCGCCATGGCACACACACCCGAGGCATACGACTGCCCCGACAAGCTCTACGCCCCCTATTGGGAGGACGCGGAGGCATGGGGTGTCGTGCGGGACGGTGAGCTGCTGGCGGCGGTCGAATTCTGCCCCGAAACCTGGTCGAACCGGCTGCGGGTGACCGAGCTGTGGGTGTCGGAATCGCTGCGGGGACAGGGCGTCGGCCGGGCGCTGATGGATCTGGCCAAAGAGCGGGCCAGACGGGACCGCCGGAGGGCGGTCATCCTGGAAACCCAGTCCTGCAACGGCGGCGCGATCGGCTTTTATCTGCATCTGGGCTTCACCCTGATCGGCTTCAACGCCTGCTGCTATTCGAACGACGATCTGGCGCGGCAGGAGGTCCGGATGGAGCTGGGCTGGTTCCCGGAGAAAGAAACCGTATAAACATAAAAAGGCCGGGCAGCTGCCCGGCCTTTTTTTCTATCGGAAGGAAAGATGTCAAGCGTCACATTCCTGCTGCCAGGTCTGCGCAGCGGCTTTGGAGACGGCCTTGATGGTGGGTTCCGGATAGGGCGAGCTGTCGCCGCCGATACCGTAGAGGAAATAGGATCCCTCGGGCGTGAGATAGAGCTTTTCTTCATACCCGGCCGGATCGCCGTAATAGCTGTACGCCCGGCCCGCCACCAGCTCCGCCGTTTCCGTGTTGTAGACTTTCTTCCGGATGATTTTTTCCATAGTGAAGCTCCTTTCGCGTCCCGGCCCGGCCGGGTCCTAGTTTGTATTGTACGAAGATTCTATGAACATTTCAACCGAATTCCGTTGGAAATTGTCGGATGGCATCAATTCCCTGAAAGAGAGGGAGACGGATACCCGGACTTTCCGCAAAGTTCCCTGGAAATCCGAGAGATTCCGCTTGTGCCGGCCCTGCAAATCGGCTATAATGAAGACAGTTTCTATCACCCGGCCGGACTGCGGACGGGTCCATATTGGTAAGATGTTCAGGGCCTCGGCCCTTTGATGGAGGATATCTATGGAAAATCCGGATTGGCGCCGGATCGGCGATCAAATCAGCGACTCGGTCAGCAGGGCGCTGAGTTCCCGGGAGTTCCGGGAAATACAAAGTACCATTCAAAATACAGTTCACGACATTCAGAGCGCCTTTAAAACGGAGTTCGGCGGAATAGGCACGCCGGAACCGGCTCCGGTCCCGGTCCCCCCACCCCGGCCCCGGAAGGTCAAAATCCGGATACCGGGCCGGACGGTGGGGACGCTGCTGGTGGTGTTCGGTGCGATCGGCTTCGGACTCACGGCCCTGACCGCTCTCGCCTCCAGCATCATGGCGCTGACATCCGATCGGCTGCTGCCCTTCATGGGCTTAGGGGTCGGCGTGTTTCTGCCGCTGCTCGTGGTCTTCGGCGGCATGATGCTGGGCGGCGGCGTACTGCGCCGCCGGGCGGAGCGCTACAGCCGATATCGGGAAGAGCTGAAAAGCGGCTCCTTCTGTCCGGTGGGGCTGCTCGCCTCGGCGGTGGGAAAGAGTCCGCGTTTTGTCGCACGGGATCTGCGGCGGATGATCGGTCTCGGATTCTTCCCCGGCGCCCATGTGGACGACGAAGGCACCTACCTGATGCTTGATGACGAGACCTACCGCTTCTATCTCGCGGCCAGACAAAAGCAGGATGAGGAATCGAAGCGGCGGAAAGGGGCCCCGGTTCCGCCTCCTGCCGCCCCTGCCGCATCCGATTTGGAGGACGCGCTCCGGGAAGGGCGGAATCTGCTTCAGCAGATCCGGGACTACAATGAGGTGATTCCCGAGAAGGAGATTTCCGCCCAGCTCGATCGGTTGAACGAGGTGGGAGAGGCTATTTTCCGGTTTGTGGAGGAACATCCCGCAAAGCTGCCGGAAATTCGGCGGATGCGCAGCTACTATCTGCCCACGACGATCAAGCTGCTGGAGGCCTACCGATCCTTCAGCGGCCAGCCGGTGGCCGGACAGCGCCTCGCCGAAACCCGTGCCCAGATCGAGAGCACGGTCGACACTGTCGTGCAGGCGTTTTCCAATCTGCTCGACAGCCTGATGCAGGACGATGTGCGGGATGTGGCAACCGACATGACGGTGATGAAATCCCTGCTGGAACAGGAAGGCCTGACCGGGGGGTTCCCGAAAAAAGCCGATTGACAAGATAGGAAAAGCGCCGTCCGGCATGTTGCCGGACGGCGCTTTTTAAACTATTGAGAACCCCTGGATTTAAGGTCAGAGGGTCACGATCATACCGTCGTAGGACACTTCAAAACCATACGCCGCGGCTTTGGCCACAAGCTCCTCATGCAGATCTCCGCAGTTATGAGAGAAATGATTGAGCAGGAGCCGGGTGTCGGGGCGGATGCAGCCCAGTTCCTCCAGACGGTCGGCCACCTTGCGGCATTGGGGCATCCCCATATGGCCGAAATATTCCGTTGACTGGCTCCCGTTGCAGCAGTCCAGCGAGATGAAATCGAGGGACTTGCCTTCGAGAAAGGAGTAATCGGCCTCGGGGAGCAACCCTGTATCATGGCCGTACAGAACACGATGTCGGCCGTCTTCGATCAGGAAAATGCAGGCATTTTCTCCTTTGGCATGGCTGGCGGGCAGGGGGGTGAACGTCAGGCCGTTCGGCAGCTTGACCGGGTCAAAGTAGGTCAGGGGGGTGTACGCAATAAAGGAATAGGCATCCGCCCCAGCGGCTTTCATCGCCCGGGCAACACCGTCGTTGCCGTACAGGCGGAGCGGCGGCGCCTCCTTGCCCAAGTGGCAGAACATCCCATTTTGACGCATTTCCAGTTCTGCAACATCGAAATGATCGCCGTGGGAATGGGTAATCATCAGATCGGTGACGGAACCGAGATCCAGCCCGAATTCAAGAGATAAGGAATAAATGTCGGGCGGAAAGTCGATCAGGGTGGTATCGTTGACGACCATACCGGAACGGCGGCGGATATTTTTGCCGCCGAGCGTTCGGGCTTTCGCGCAGGTCTTGCAGTGACAAAAGACGCCGGGGAAGGCCTCCGCGGCGGCCGTACCGAGATATTGCAGTTTCATACGAATCGGGCCCCTTTCCATATGCTGATTCCATTGTAGAGGATTGGCGGAAAATTGCAAGGGGGCAAAGGGAAAAACCCGGGAATCCGCAAACCAATTCCCGGGTTCTGACAAATGCAGGGTGGCTGGCATTCATCCATGTATGAGCAGCAGGGCGAAACCATGCAAAATCCTGAACCAAGATCCCAACCAAGTGAGTACCTGAAAAAAGACGAGCAAAGCCCGTCTTTTTGGTGAGGAATTCGCGAAGCGAATTCCTCTGGTTATCGAATAACGGCCGCGGCGGAAACACGCAGCTCTCCATCCGAAAAGAGAC
>CABQAA010000120.1 GCA_902461995.1 uncultured Oscillospiraceae bacterium
AAAAGGGATGCCGCGTCACCCTGGTGGATTTGTCGGCCGGCCATATCCGGCTGGCCGGAGAGAAGGCCCGGGAGGCGGGGGTTTCGCTGGAAACCCATACCGCCAATTGTCTGGAGCTCGGCGCGCTGGGGCTGGGGACGTTTGATCATGTGCTGTTCATGGGGCCGCTGTATCATTTGCAGGAGAAAGCCGATCAGGTAAAAGGTGTGGAAATCGCGCTCGAACACCTGAAACAAGGCGGGCTCTTTTACGCCTCGTTCATCCTGGCGTTTGCCGGCATTTTGTACGATCTGCAATATGCCGGGTTTATTCAGGACGATATTGCCAATCCCGCCACGGCCAAACTGGTGGAAGCGGTGGCCAGCGGGGCGGATTACAGCGGGCCGGGATTCACCTCGGTGTACTTCCACCATCAGCGCAACATCGCGTCGTTTATGGAGCCGTTTGGGCTGGAAAAACTCCATTTGTTCGGACAGGAAGGGATTTTGGCCCCAAATAAAAACGACCTTCTGAAGCGCAGCGAAGCCGAGATACGCTGCTGGGTGGAACTGGCCAAGTCCTATCTGGAGCTTCCCGAATTTCTCAGCTGGTCGGAACATGCGATGTATATTGGAAGAAAACAATGAGGACCGCATACTAGGCGTCTCATCGCTTTAGCACTTCGGGTGACGGGTTCCGGCCGGTCATCTCGCAGGTTCACTCAAAACACACGGGGCATGCCGCCGATGCGCGGCACGCCCCGTGTGTTTCCCGAGGACTTCCTATATCTCCTCCAATATTTCCCGACGTCGCCGGTCGTATTCCTCCGCGGTGATGAGCCCCTGCTGATGCAGGTCCCGCAGGGTTTCGAGACGTTCCTCCGGTGTCTTCACCGAGGCGGTGGACGGGGATGGAGACGGCTGAGTCGGCGGTACGATGACGGGCGGGGCCGGAGACGCCTCCTCGTCTTCAAACCGGATCTCGCCGGTGGGCACGCCTTTGTCGGAAAAGGCGTTGATCCCGTTCATAACGGTAATGACGAGGGCGATGAGGGTCCAGAAAAGACCGAACGCGCCGAACTGCGGAATCACAAGGAACAGTCCGATCAGAATAAAAATTATTCCGACCGCCAATCCAAAGGCGGAGTTCGTTTTGCTGGGGCGGTATTCTATGCGTCTTCTCATAGCCGGATCTCCTTTTCAGATAATAGATCAGGAGGCATCGCCCTTTTCTTTCCGTGACTTGCGGGGTTCCTTGCTTTCGGGGGGCGGATCCGGCGCCAGACTGTCGAGAATCCGGGCGGCGGCGATCCGTCTCGCGTTGGCCTCAAGGGCCAGCCCGATGGCAAGCTGATACATGGTTTCCTCTCCCTGATCGGAAAGGCCCTCCACCCGTTCGGCCACCTCTTTGAGGGCGATGTTCTGCGCGTCTGCGAAATCCTGATAGAGATCGCGGATCGGCTGCACCTCAGTCAGCCCCCGCAGGGTGGAATCGATTTCGGGCAGAGACAGCACCGATTTCAGGGTGCAGATCATAAGCAGACGGGAGAGATGTTCCCGCCCGTATTTTTTTTGACTCGGCCGGGGCAGTACGCCGTCCTTGACGTAATTGTTGATCATGCTGGGGGTCAAAAGGCGTTCTCCCTCCAGGGAAAAGGGATCGAGTTCCTTGCTCATCAGGGTGATGACCTGGTCCATATAGAGGTCCAGCTCCGGCAGGCGGTCCCAGGATATGGGCTCATAGTGGAGCACCGATTCGACCCACTGCCACAATTTTTCTTCTTTATCCCCCATAGGGCGTCTCCTTCCACTTCCAAAACATCTGTATAAAGTATAACATGATTCGCCATACTATTCAAGACGAATACGACACATGGGATGAATTGTTAACAATCATGTAACATAGTTTTTAAAACTATGTGTTATCATTATAACCAAAGGGGTGATCGGATATGCGGAATATTCGCAGCATCACATTATGGGGAGACAGCGTTATGAAGGGCGTGGTCTATGACGAGCAGAGGGGCCGGTACGGTCTGCTGTCCGAAAACGCGGCCGTAAAGGCTTCGCGGACGCTGGGCCTGACTCTGTGCAACCGGGCCCGCATGGGCTGTACGGTGACAAAGGGACTGACGATTATGCGCCGCGATATCGAAAGCGGCGTGAATTCCGAGGCGGCACTCATCGAGTTTGGCGGCAACGACTGCGATTACGACTGGGCGGCCATCGCGGCGGACCCCATGGCGGATCATCAGCCCAAGACTCCGCTTGCCCTCTTTACCGAACAGCTCCGGGAGATGATCACCCTGACAAGGCAGAAGGGGATGCAGCCGGTGATGACTACCCTGCCGCCTATTCACGCCCGCCGGTATTTCCGTTTCTTTACACGGGACGGGCTGTCGCAGGAAAACATCCTTCTCTGGTTGGGGGACGTCGAGCATATCTACCGCTGGCACGAACGTTACAACGGCGCGGTCGTGCAGACGGCACAGGAGTGCGGCGTGCCTCTGATCGACGTGCGGGATGCGTTTTTATCGGAACGGCGGTACGGCGATCTGCTCTGCGCAGACGGAATCCATCCCAATGCCAAGGGCCACGCCCTCATCCAAAAGGTGTTTGAATCCTTCGGACTGGATATAGAAACTCATCCGGCGTTGGCCATATAACCAATTGTATAAAACGGACGGAATATACAAACTTGTCGACCAATCCGCGGACCATACAGGGCCGCGGATTTTTTGTATTTTGCCGCGGATATCCGTTTCTTACGGGTAGCGGCCATAGAATAGTGAAATACTAGGAACGGAAGCGGCGGCTCATTTGTTAAAAAGTTAAAGCAGTTCTAAACCATGCTTAACATTCGTCTAACAAAGGAAGCCTAAACTGGTGCCAGACAAGAAAAAAGAGAAGACAAACAGGAGGAAACGACATGCTGAAGAAAATCATGGCAATATCTGCCGCGGCCCTGCTCGGGGCCGCCGCCCTGACCGGCTGCACCGGCGGGGAAGTGGGTGCGAATTCATCCGCGACCGGAAACTCCGGCAAAAATGAGCCGGCGTCGAGCGAAGCGGCCAAACTGACCGGCACTCTGACCATGGCGGGCTCTACCTCGATGGAGAAAATCTGCGGATCCCTCAATGAGGCGTTCGGAGAGAAGAATCCCGACCTGACGATCGATCTGCAGTTCGGCGGATCCGGCGCCGCCATCACGGCTCTGAACGCGGGAACTGCTCAGATCGGCAACCTCTCCCGGGCGGTCAAGGACAGCGAGAATCCGGACGGTAAATTTGAGACCATCACCATTGCGCTCGACGGCATCGCGGTCGTTGTACACAAAAACAACCCGGTGGCCGATCTGACGGCCGAACAGCTCGCCTCCATTTTCAAAAAAGAGACGACCAACTGGAAAGATGTCGGCGGCGCGGACAAGACGATCACCCTCATCGGACGGGAGACCGGTTCGGGTACCCGCGACGGCTTTGAAGAGGTCCTGAAGGTCAAGGACGCCTGCCAATACGACGCGACCCTCGATTCCACCGGCGCGGTGGTGGCCCGGGTTGCTTCAGATGAAAACGCCATCGGATACGTCTCCTTCGCTTCGGTCGGGGAGAGCGTCAAGGCGCTCAAAGTGGGCGGTGTGGCGCCTTCCGAACCCACGATCGCGGATAAAACCTACACCATTCAGCGTCCCTTTGTCCAAGCTTATCTTAAAAACACCAAGGACACCCGGGTGCAGGCGTACGTCGAATTCCTGAAAACCGACGAGGCGCAAAAGATGATTCTCGACGCGGGTCTGGTACCTCAGAAGTTCTGGTAAGTCTTCCTTATAACACACAGGCGGCCCGCCCCGGACTTTCCGCGGCGGGATTCGCCATGCAGAAGATACATTCCGGCAGAGAAACGGGAGGAATCCACATGCAGGCGGTCATGACCAATCAAAAAGCGGAGGCGCGCGGCCGTATCCGGGACCGGATGGCGGCGGTTCTGGCCGTCGCCGCCGCAGGGCTGCTGATAGCCCAGTTCTTTTTTCCATTCGTGACCTTTCGGCCGGATAACACGGCCTACACGTTCACGTCCCTTCAGATGATGACCGGGTTCCTGCGTTTTGAAGGGACCGTGATTGCCGTGCCGTGGGCGGGGAAGCTCTGCGCGCTGCTGCCGCCGCTCCTGTCCGCGGCGGGACTGGTGCTGCTGTTTGTCCGCCGGAGAGGTCTGTCCGCCGCCTGTTTTACCCTCTCCGCGCTCGCAGGGCTGGCGTCTATGATGGTGTGCAACGCCATGTCCTCCACCTTTGTTCAGGCAGGGGCCAGCGTGATGAGCACGGGATTCCACTGGCCGCTCATCGCTGTGCCGCTCGGGGGGATTCTCGCGGCCGTCGCCGTCCAGGCCACCCAGGGAGCGGAGCGCCTGATGGAAGCGGTCTTCCGGGTGTTTGCCTGTCTGTCTGTCGGTTCGGTGGCGGTGATCACCCTGTATATGATCCTCGCGGGGGCGCCTGCCATCGCCGAGATCGGCCTGTGGGATTTTCTGACCGGGACGGCGTGGAGCCCGAACCAGGGGCATTACGGCATCTTGTATATGATCCTCGCCTCCATCGTCGGCATGCTCGGGGCAATTCTGATCGGGGTGCCGGTCGGGGTGTTGACGGCCGTGTTCCTGGCTGAGTTGGCCCCGCGGCGGCTGGCCTCCCTGGTCCGTCCGGCGGTCGAGCTGCTGGCGGGCATCCCGTCGGTTATCTACGGCTTTTTCGGGATGATGGTGGTGGTGCCTTTTATCCGCAAGCTTTTTCCGAACTCCATCGGGGACAGCCTGCTGGCCATGATCCTGATCCTCGCGGTCATGGTGCTGCCCACCATCATCCAGGTGTCCGAAACCTCCCTTCGGGCGGTGCCGGACGCATACCGAGAAGCCTCTCTCGCTCTGGGGAACACCCGTATCGGCACGATTTTCAGAGTCTTGCTTCCCGCCTCCCGGTCGGGCATTCTGGCGGGTGTCATTCTGGGAGTGGGCCGGGCCATTGGCGAGACCATGGCCGTCATCATGGTGTGCGGCAATACGGTCAATTTCCCGGAATTGCTGAAATCCGTGCGGCCCCTGACAACCGGCGTAGTGCTGGAGCTCAGCTATTCCACCGGTCTCCACCGGCAGGCACTGTTCAGCATCGGGCTGGTGCTCTTTGTGTTTATCATGATCGTCAACATCGCGTTTACCGTGATATCCAAGAAAGGGGTGAAGATCGATGGCAAAGAATGAAGCGGCACTCCTCACCCCGGCGGGCACGCCCTCTCTTCACCGAAAACACCGGCGGCCTCTGGATGCTTTTCTCGGGACCCTCATTGTGTTCTGCGCGGTGCTGACGGTCGCGGTTCTGGTCGGTCTGATCGGATATATCCTGATAAACGGCCTGCCCCACATTTCCTGGGACTTTCTGACGAGCTCCTATTCCGCCCGGGACGAATCGCGGCGGGGCATTCTGCCTATGCTGATCAACACCCTGTATATTGTGGTGATCACCCTCGTCATTGTCACGCCCATCGGCCTGTCAACGGCGGTATACCTGACGCAGTACGCGAAACAGGGGAAGCTGGTGCGTTCGATCCGCTTCGCCACCGAGGTGTTATCGGGCGTGCCGTCGGTGATTTTTGGTCTGTTCGGATATACGGTTTTCTGTCAGATGCTGGGTCTCGGCACCTCGATCCTGGCCGGATGCCTGACCATGACCATCTGCATCCTTCCCACCATTGTGCGCACGACGGAGGAGTCCCTTCTGGCCGTGCCCGAAACCTATAAAGAAGGTGCCATGGCACTCGGGGCCGGTCGTCTGCGGGTGGTGATGGGGATCGTCCTTCCCTGCGCCATGCCCGGCGTGCTCACGGCGGTCATCCTCGGTATGGGGCGGATTGTGGGCGAATCGGCCGCGCTCATTCTGACCTCCGGCCTCGCGACCGGGATGCCCAAGGGAACCTTCTCGCACATTCTGGACAGCGGCCGGACCCTGACGCTCCATCTGTACCAGACCGCCAGAGAGGCCGTGGAGCCAGACGCCTTCGGCATTGCATTTGCCACGGCGGCGGTGCTGCTGATTCTGGTGTTTGTTCTGAACCGTCTGGCCGGGCTGCTCTCCCGTGCCCTGCGCAAAGGCTGAAAATCCCACAGGAAAGGACTGTATTCCGTTTATGGACTATACGACCAAGATTTCCATTGACAATCTGCATCTGCACTACGGGGATTTTGAGGCCCTCAAGGGTATCAACCTGGATATCCCCGCCCATCAGATCACGGCCTTCATCGGCCCGTCCGGCTGCGGCAAATCCACCTGTATCAAAACCCTCAACCGGATGAATGACCTGGTTCCGAACTGCCGCATCAGCGGCAAGGTCACCATCGACGGAGAGGACATTTACGATCCGCGCACCGACGTCACCCTACTGCGCCGGAGGGCGGGCATGGTGTTTCAAAAGCCCAACCCGTTTCCCATGAGCGTATACGACAACGTCGCCTATGGTCCGCGCGTGCACGGCATCAAGGCGAAAAAGAAGCTCGACGAGCTGGTGGAGCGCTCCCTGCGGGGGGCGGCGTTGTGGGACGAGGTG
>CABQAA010000121.1 GCA_902461995.1 uncultured Oscillospiraceae bacterium
CGGGGGACTTTCCCCGTTTTGTTTTGGTTCTCCGCCCCCTCCGAGCAGCAGCTCATCCAGGGACACGCCGTAGATCCCGGCGAGTGCGATCAGATTGTCGGTATCGGGGGAAGCTTCTGCCCGTTCCCATTTCGAGACCGACTGACGGCTGACTCCGATCTTTTCCGCTAGATCTTCCTGGGAAAGCCCTCGCTCTTTGCGCAGCCCCAAAAGCCGGTTGGCGATTTCGATGTTCATAGGTCATAACTCCTTTGCGGCGTGATGGCCTCAGTATAACCCGGAAACTCCCGAAAACGCCACCAACTCCGGCTTCCAACCCCGCAACCACTGGTTGCGGGGCGTATTATGGAGACCGTCGGAACATTTCGCCGATTGTCTTCCCTGTTCCGCCTTGGCAGTCGGCGACACCGCCGCTGAGATCCGATGCCCTGTCCCCACCGCCCTCCATTCGGAAACAGAACGAATCGCATCCGCGGCATCGGCGCGGCGCCTGTTAAGCGTGCCGGCCGTCTCGTTCCGCCGCCCAGAGATCCCGCAGCACGGCCGCGTCCTCGGCCTGGGTGCCGGCCGATTCACAGATGATGACGGGTGTGAGCCCCCGTTCCGCGATCAGGCGCATGAGCGGTTCGGGTTCGGGGCCGAACCCGCCGTTCTCCGCGAAGGTCAGATGGCGTTTTTCCCCGCCTTTGCTGAATTCGATGCGGGAAAAATGGGCGTGAAACCGCCGGCCCCGCTCTTCTCCGAGCCGATCCCGGACGGCGTCGAGCACCGCGGCAAAATCCGCCTCACTCGCCAGTCCGCCCAGCGTGCGGGCGTTGAGATGCCCGAAATCGATGCAGGGCAGAAACCGCTCGTCGATGCCGCAGAAAAACAGCACCTCGTCCAGATCCCCGAGCTGCTGGATCTTTCCCATGGTCTCGGGACAGATGTGCACACCCGCAAGGCCCTCTTCATCGAGGGCCTTCTGCGCCCGGCGGAGGGTTTCGGCCGCGAGGGCGGCCGCATTGGGACGGGACAGGCCGCCGAGTCCGCCCGGATGGACCACAATCCGTTCCCCGCCCATGGCGGCCACCAGCCGCGCACTGTCCAGGATATACCGCACGGAATTGTCCCGTTTGGCCGGATCATCCGACGCGAGCGAAATATAATAGGGCGCGTGCAGGGATACGGCGATCCCGTGGGCCTTCGCCTCGGCGCCGAACTTGGCCGCTGTTTCCAGCTTCACCCGGACACCGTGTCCGCACTGATATTCAAAGGCCGTCAATTCCCTGGCCGCCAGCCAGGCGGGCGCTTCCATCGTGGAGGAGTGACCCTCGGCTTCAAAGGAAGCGCTGCTCCCCGCAGGGCCGAACAAAGGTGTATCCATCGCATATCCTCACTTGTCCCGGTTTGACTGTTTCCGATCCCGCCGGTCTTTCAGCCAGCGTTCGAGCCGCCGCTTAACCGCCAGGGTGGGCTTTCCCTTTTCCAGCTCGACCGGCTCGAGCAGAATACAGGGAATCCCGCAAAGGTTGGCGCCCACGATGTCGGTGAACACCTGATCCCCCACCGCGGCGACCTGCCGTTTCGGCAGACCCAGGCGTTTGACCCCCCGCCAGAATCCGATGGGCGACGGCTTGCAGGAAAACGCCGTGTACCGCAGCCCGATCTTCTCCGCAAACGGCCCGACCCGGCTGGGCAGAGCGTTGGATACGACGGTCAGGCCGATACCGGCCCGCTGCATCTCTGCGAGCCATTCCCGCACCTCCGGGGACAGGTGCTGGCTGCCATGAGTGGTCAGGGTATTGTCCACATCGAGGAGCAAACCCCGGACCCCCAATTTCTGGAGATCGTCGAGGGTGATATCGGTGATGCGCTTTCGATAGATGGTGGGATAAAACAGCGCCAAAGGCATCTGCCTCCTTTCCATGTTCGGCCCGGCCGGACGTTGATGTTTCGTATTTACGATAACCAAAAAGCGGGCATTTCTGCCCGCTTTCCGCTACAATTATTTGAATTTTCTTTTGCGCGCAGCCTCGGACTTCTTCTTGCGTTTCACGGAAGGTTTCTCATAATGCTCTCTCTTGCGGACCTCGGCGAGGACGCCGGAACGGGCACACGATTTCTTCCATCTGCGCAGGGCGCTGTCCAGGGTTTCATTGTCTTTTACTCGGACTTCTGACATTCCAATTCCCTCCCTCCGCATGAAGCAGGGGTTTTCTCGCCGTGATACGAGGAATATTATATCGCACACCAGTGCGGACGTCAAGGCCTTTTCGCCAATTTGGAAAGGAATTCCGAAAATGGAACCGATCGGATCCTTTTCGGCCGAATCTCTTACAAATCCGGGCCTTTCCCGTTTTCGCTCTCCAGGAACGTGCCGGCGTCCAGCGGACGGCCATCCTTCCAGAGGCGCTCCAGATCGTAAAAACGCCGGGTTTCCTCCTGGAACACATGCACCACCACGCAGCCGTAGTCGAGCAGGATCCATGTGGAAGAGTGGTATCCTTCGGTTCTTAAAGGCTGTATGCCCTTCTCACCCATCTCCAGTTCCACATAATCGGTCAAAGACTTGACCTGAGTGGAACTGGTACCGGCGGCAATCACAAAATAATCGGCAATGGATGTCACGTCCGTAACCTCGATCACCCGGATATCCTGTGCTTTGTGCTTATCCAGCGACGTCACAACGCCGCAAACAATTTCCCTGGCTTCCAAATTTTCCATTCCCGCTTTCTTTTAGAGTCATCTCTATCAGGCGGCCGAGCTTTCTTCGGTCGCCTTGATGCCCGTCTGCGTGACCGCAATCTCCGACATCGCCTGGGCATGAGTGTCGCTCGTTCCGCCTACCGCCAGCTCCGTGACCTGGAGATTGGCCTCCGTCACCGCCATGCCGTACGGGTTGAAGGACGTGTTCAGCAGTTCCGCGAGTTCCGCCCGATGAACACCGTAATAGGCCACCGAATTGGCGGACGTCGCCTCTCCGGGAAGGATACAGGCCGTGACGTTCGACAGCGGAATCTGCGCCATATCGTGAAGCATGATGGACAGCGCCAGGGGCAGCGTCATCTCCTCCATCTCTTTATTGGAAGGCTTGATCAGCAGCGACCGCATGGCGGCTGTCCCGGTATTGCACCGAATGGGCGTGGACCCGTTCATCAGAGGACCGATGATATTCTCCTTCAGGTCCTCGGCTTCCCGGGCGGAAAGACGCTGGAACAGCGCCAGAAAAACCTTCCGCTGCCGCACGATCCGATTGATATCGCCCTTGACGCCCTTATCCTTCTGGAGCACGTATTCAAGCGCCGCCTGTCCGCCGAGGGTTTGGGGCCCCGCTTCATAAGAAATACCGTCGAGTTTGATTTTGCTGTCGAGCTGGACATCGACACCGTCCACCAGATCCACCAGCTTGACGAGCGCCTCCTGCGGCAGAAGGAAAAAGTTATCGATCGGCATGGCATACTGTTCATTGAAGATGGAGATCAGGCCGTCGCTGGCCGAGCCGGCCTTCTCCGTAACCGGCTGATCGCAGTAGGTGTGCTTTCCGTCCACGATCTCGTCTTTAAACACCCGTTTGCCCTCATATTCGCACCAGCTCACCGGTTTGGGATTACCCCAAACCTCGCTCGCTTTTTTGACGGCGAAGAGGTCGCTCTCCCCGAGATAGGTGTCCATCGGAATCTCGAGTATCCGGATGGATTTGGCCTCTTTGTCATAGCAGACCAAGGAGAGCAGCTCGGTGGGATCCGTTGTGGTGGCGCCCATCAGGCCGAAGGCGAAATAGGCGACCTTATCGACATCGGACGTCGGCGTCGTGTTATAGGAACTCAGCGGCACATCGGACGTGGTGTCCTTAGGAGAGGCGATCTGCAGGTAAACATACCGTCCCATGAAGAAGATGAACAGCAGGCTGACCACGATGAGCACCACTAACAGGATAATCACCACTTTGCGGCCGCGTGTATTCTTTTTCCGGGTGCCCGGTTTTTTATTGCTGGACGAAGCCGGTGTCTTGGCGGCGGCACGGGTTCTGGAGGCCGCCTGGTTCCGTCCTGTGGAGGCCGTCCGCGCAGCCGGTTTTTTGGCCGCGGAAGAACGCGGGGACGTTTTTCCCTTCGCACTGCCGGAGGATCTCGTCCGGGACGGCTGGGCCGGCTTTCTGCCGGACTCACGTTGTTCATTCGCCATAGTGGAAGACCAGTCCTTTCTGTCGGTCGAGCTCCGCGCGCCTGCATCATAGTATGCCGCTCCGCGGTCGGATTATCGGCTCGCGCCGCACCCGGTTTCTTCCCCCTGCAAAGCAGGCAGCTCGTTTTCCCACTCCGCCAGCCTTTTGTCGGGATGCAGGCGCAGTATCACGTCGTTGTAGCAGGCCAGCGTATCCGGATGAACCGCCCGGTTCTTTTTCACCAAATCCCGGATGGTATACGCCAGGGCATAGGCCATCGCCTGATCGCTGTCTTCATCCGAAAGCCGCCGCATGACATCCACATCGGGATACTCCCGGTCGGCGGACGTGAAATCCGCCAGATATAAAACGGTTTCAAGAGGCCCCATTCCCGCGCGGCCGGTGGTGTGATACCGCACCGCCGTGAGGATCTCCGGATCGGCCACACCGAGCACCCGCTCGATGAAGGCGGCACCCGCCCTGGCGTGCCAGAGCTTCGGCACCTGCCGCTCCACAGTATCTAGTAGTATACCAAAATCCTTAAAAATTTGCAACTGGGCGGAGGGGGGCGCATCCTTTAAGATATCATGAAGAATTCCGGCCGTGCGCGCCTTGGCCGGATCAGCGCCGTAACGGCGGGCGAGTTCCTCCGCCCGGGCGGCCACGGCCAGAGAATGTGCAAAACGGGCGGGCGTCAGCCGTCCTCGGATGATGTCGATATACTGCGCGTCGTGATCCGCCTCCGCCTCGTCGGCGGCCGAACGGTACAGGTCCTTTTCCCGGATATATGCCGCGACGGCGTCCGGAACCAGGCCGTCAATTCCGAGTCCCTCCGCCACCCGCCTGCGGATGTCGGTGGAGGATACCGTGGTCAGCGGAATATCCTCGAGCACGCAGGTTGCTCCAGATTTTTCGAGTTCGGCGGCATAATTCTGCATCTGGGCAAGGGTCGCAGCGTCCCGCGGCGCGGCGCACAGCACCGCCCCGGCCGCGATATCCGGGAACCGCCACCAGCTGCCGAGGGTCAAAAACATATCCGCTCCCGTGATGAGATACCAGGACGCATCGGGGTATTGGCCCCGCAGGGTGTCGAGGGTATCCGCCGTAAAACTGGCACCGCCGCGGGTGATTTCCAGATCCGAAACGGTGAGACCGGCATACGGCGCCGCAGCGAGGCGGCACATCTCCAGGCGGTCGACCGCCCCCGCCATGTCGCTGCGCAGCTTGTGAGGCGGCACATACGACGGCATGAGCAGCACCTGATCGAGCTTCAGGCGGCGTGCGAATTCCAGCGCCAGCCGGATATGTCCGTTGTGAATGGGATCGAAAGCGCCCCCGAACAGCGCAATTTTTTGTGGCATCCGCCGTCTCCCCTTTCCATTTCGGATTTCGGTTCGTCAGCCTTTGGGCAGTTCGATCTTCGGCTCTTTCGGATTTTTCCGATACAAAACAAATGCCCGGCCGATCACCTGCACCACCTCGGCCAAAACGGCTCCGGCAACCTGTTCAGCCGCCTCCCGGCTGGTAAAGGGGGCGGTTTCAAGCACCTTGCCCTTGATAAGCTCCCGGGCGGTCAGGGCATCCTCCGCCTGCCGCAGCAGGGTATCGGACAGCCCGCCTTTTCCCACGTGGAGAATCGGCTCTTCGGTATTGGCTTTCGAGCGCAGAAACGCCCGCTGTTTACTAGTTAACAAAGGGAACATCCTCTCTTTTTTCGGTGCGGCGTTCCCGCCGCTCATCCGGGATCCGGCGTCCGGCCGGAACACCTATAACCCCAGTTTTTCCCGCAGCCGCTCGGAAAACACCCGCAGGGCGTTGCCGCGGTGGCTAACCGCATCCTTTTCCTCTCCGGTCAGCTCGGCGAACGATTTGCCGGCCCCCGGCAGCCCCTCGGCCACGAGGAAAAGCGGATCGTAGCCGAAGCCGTCCTCGCCCCGCGGTGCAAAGCCGATGTAGCCGGGGCATTCGCCCCGCGCGCAGACCGTGCTTCCATCCGGAAAAACGCAGCAGACGACCGAGACGAACTGCGCCGTGCGCCGCTCTTTTGGGACATCCGCGAGCGCATGGAGCAACTTGGCATTCCGGTCCGCATCGCTCGCGCCCTCTCCGGCATACCGGGCGGAATAGACACCGGGCGCACCGTCCAGCGCATCCACCATCAGCCCGGAATCGTCGGCCACGGCGGGCAGCCCGCTTTCCCGGCAGGCGGCCGCCGCTTTGATGTAGGCGTTCTCCTCAAACGTCGTGCCGGTTTCCTCCGGCTCGGTCAGCGTCACGCCGATCTGGTCGCCCGTCACCGCCTCGATGTCCAGAACAGACAGGATACGGCTGAGTTCCTTGAGTTTTTTGGCATTGTGCGTCGCAATCACAAAACGCATAGTGGTCTCCTCCGCTTCTACATTGTCAA
>CABQAA010000122.1 GCA_902461995.1 uncultured Oscillospiraceae bacterium
GAAAAGCGGTCCATCCAGATGGATGGACCGCTTTTATCTGGGTAAAAGAGTTTGCCAATTGGTCAAAGGCGTGTTAAAATGGAACCGTTAGGCATGCCCTTCCGCCGGACATGAGGATATAAAAAGAGAAGGAGAAACCCGTGTTTATCGCAATCGAGCCCGTGACCGACGAAAACCGTCAGACGGCCTGCGGAATTCAGGCCGCGCAGGGGCAGGAGGGCTTCGTGGAAACGGTGCGTGAATGCCTGGAAGAAGCGGAACAGGTTGCCTGCTGGCGTCCGGTGCTGCTGCGGGCGGACGGGACCGCCGTGGGATTGGCAATGTACGGCCTTTGGGAAGAAGAGCCTCCTGACGGGCGTGTCTGGCTTGACCGGCTGCTGATCGATGGCCGGTTTCAGGGCAGGGGGATCGGTACGGCCGGCCTGTCTCTGCTGATTCGCCACATCCGCAGCCTCTATCATCGGGATGCGCTCTATCTGAGCGTCTATCCGGAGAATCGGACAGCCGCCCGGCTGTATGAACGATTTGGATTCCGCTTCAATGGGGAGAGGGATATCCATGGCGAACATGTGATGGTTTTGCAGGGCGATCCCTGCGCCGCGGACGAAAAGGCAAACCGCGGACTTTAGTGCCCGCCTGCTGGGAAAGGAAGAACGATATTGGAGCGCAACTACATCTATCCGACCGATTGCATTCCCGGTATGGCCGAGCATATCCCGGACGAAGCCGTGGACTTGATCATCGCTGATCCGCCTTATTTCAAGGTGGTCGGGGAAAAATGGGACTATCAGTGGCGCACGGAAGAGGACTATGTGGCATGGTCGGCCTCCTGGTTCCGGGAGGCAGCGCGTACCCTGCGGCTGGGCGGCAGTTTTTATTTGTTCGGATATTTCCGTATCCTGTCATTGTTGCTGCCTCATCTGGAGGCGGAGGGTATACGCCTTCGCCAGCAGATCATTGTGAACAAGGGGATTCAGGCCGTTTCGGGCCGGGCAACCAAAAAATATAAAATGTTCCCGAATGTTACCGAGAGCATCCTGTTTCTGTATAAGGATCCCAAGCCGTTTGTGCGGGATCTGCTTCGCCGCCTGCAGCGGGAACGGGGCCTTACGGCCAAGGAAATCAACGAACGGCTGGGGGTCAAATCAAACGGCGGGGGCATGTGGAGCATTTACACGGGGGATAATGTGTGCGAGCAGCTGCCCACACCCGAATATTGGGAAAAGCTGCAGACCATTCTGGAGTTTACCTATCCCTATGACCGCTTGGCCATCACCTTCAACCCGCAGATGGGCTATACCGACGTGTGGGATGACATCAATTTCTATCAGGAAAAGGATCGGATCCATCCCACGCAAAAACCCCTCGACCTGATCCGGCGCCTCGTTCTCGCAAGCAGCCGGTCGGGCGACCTGGTGATGGATCCGTTTATGGGGAGCGGTTCCACGGCGGTGGTGTGCCGACAGACCGGCCGGGACTTCGTCGGGTTTGAGCTGAATCAGGAATATCACGGCAAAAGTCTGGATCGCCTTCAGAAAACGGACGCCGACCCAGTTCCTGCAGCGGGGAATCCGAAAAAATAAAGGCCCTCTTTGGGATAAGACGGGGCGGAGCGTATCGGCTCCGCCCCGTCTCGCATCACAAGGCGGAATCCCCCGCCAGTTCCGGAAAAACCGCGAGCAGATTGGCGGGAATGAGCGCGGCTTTGGGCCGCAGCCGGGGAAGATAGACCGTCGACGCCAGCCAGTCGCATACTTCGGCGTTGTTCATGCCGGTTTGAACCCGGTATTCCTCCATACGGGAAAGCAGCCACTCCTTGTTTTTACTCGAAACGCGATGCGCGGGATCGATTTGCTGAACACAGGAGACGAGCGTCTCTCTTTTTAAGGTGGAAGCGTGGGAATAAATAGGCAAAGCCGGCAGTGCGTCTATGAATCCATTGCCGAGAGTGGGGAAGACCGAGGTGTGGATGTCGTCCTCGGGTGTGATGACTGCACGGTAGATCAGAGTCGGGTTGGTCATGTAGAATTTGATTCGGTACGGCCACAGGTCGAGCGGCGCTTTGGATGTGGAAAAAGCGCGGATATTCAGATAGTAATCGATGAGCATATAGGTGAACCCCTTGGCCTTGGGGTCCACCTGCCAGATCGACACGACGATGTCTGACGTGTTTGACGGCTCGCGGCTGTCCAGCTCGAACAGGACAAAATAATAAAAAAGCGGATCGAGAATCCGGGCGAGTTCCTCCTCGCTGCGGATGTTGATGAGCCACTTGGAGTCGTCTTTGCGGTCGATATCCTCAGATCCGCAGGCCGGGCAGATATCCTCGATGCTGGAAACAGCGGCCATGCAGGTCTTACAGGAGCCCAGCTGATCCACACGGTAGCAGGTTTTGATCTCTCCGGAATCCTGCTCAGAAATTGCCAGATCCCGCCCCCTAGCCCCGGTACGGGCCCCGGGATATCCGGTTACGACACTGACCAGGTGCTGGCCGATGTAACCCATCCGGGCTTGGGGCGTTTGCCTGGTGACGGCCGACCAGCGTTTGACCTTTGCGCGCAGATCGATGTAGAGGTCCCGCAGAAGCTGCTCCGATGCGGCAACCGTGCCGAGTGTATACCGATTTTCCGACATCCGGATCTCACCCCTTCGACAGAATTGGATAAAAATCCCTATATTTCCCGATACTTCCAGTATAGCAAGGAAAAGCTCGGCGGTCAAGGGTTCCGATCAGGTGATCCGGTTGTTTAAAAGGGCGTTGCAATGCGGCATACGCTTTGATATAATTTGAAAAAAGAGAAGAAGGTTCTCCTATGCGTCATGAACGAATCCCGCTCGGCGGGGGCGTGTCGGAAGGGTTTATGGATACCTATCTGCTGGACCGCTCCCCGGAACTGCCGCGTGAAAAAGGAAGGCCCGCCATGGTGGTATGCCCGGGCGGCGGCTATTGTTTCACATCTGACCGCGAGGCCGAACCGGTGGCGATTCGGTTTGCCTCGCTGGGCTTTCAGAGTTTTGTCGTGCGGTATTCCGTAGAGCCGGCCCGCTTTCCCACGGCCTTGCTCGAACTCTCCAGGGCTGTTGCGGAGGTTAGAGCACATGCAGAGGAGTGGGATGTCGATCCGGAGCGGATCGTCGTCTGCGGTTTTTCGGCAGGCGGGCATCTTGCCGGCAGCCTCGGCATGTTCTGGAACCGGGATTTCGTCCGGAATGCTCTCGGTTTTTCCGGCGGAGAAAACCGGCCGAATGGGCTCGTGCTGTGCTATCCGGTTATCAGCTCCGGCGTGTACGGCCATCAGGACTCGTTCCGCTGTCTGCTGGGGGACCGGTATGAGGACCTGAAAGAGTCGCTCTCCCTGGAAAACCAGGTTTCACCGGACACGCCGCCCGTTTTTCTGTGGCACACGGACGAGGACGATGTAGTACCCCCGGAAAACAGTCTGCTTCTCTCTCTGGCTCTGCGGCGGGCGGGGATCCCCCAGGAGCTGCATCTGTTCCCCAAAGGGGGGCATGGTCTGTCTCTGTGTACGGAGGAGTCGGGACCTGTGCAGCCGGAGTGTGACATCTGGCCGGATTTGGTCTCGGATTGGGTCAGACAGCTTTGAAAAGGAGGGAGGCGGCATGGCGGAAGCGCTGTTGCCCCGGGTGCAGGCGGCCCTGCATCGCTATCGGATGATCGCACCCGGCGACCGGGTTGCGGTCGGGGTGTCGGGCGGAAAAGACAGCATGGCGCTCCTGTCCCTGCTGGCCTCTCTGCGGGAGTTCTACCCGGTGCCGTTTACCATCACGGCGATCACCCTCGATCCCGGATTCGACGGGGTCTGGGGGGACTATGGGGCGGTCGCGGACCTGTGCGAAACGAAAAGGATCCCGTATATCCTGCGCCGCACCCATATATACGACGCCGTTTTTCACGACAGCCGGGAGAAAAACCCCTGCAGCCTCTGCGCCCGGCTTCGCCGCGGCGCCCTGCATCAGGCGGCACAGGAGGCCGGCTGCGGCGTCGTGGCTCTCGGGCATCATCAGGATGACGCGGCCGAAACCTTTTTGATGAACCTGCTGGGCGGAGGGCGGCTAGGCTGTTTCTCTCCGAAAACAGAGCTGGACCGGCGCGGTTTGACCCTGATCCGGCCTCTTGTTTTTCTGGAAGAGCGGGAGATCGCGGCTTATGTCCGGAAGGAAGGGTTGCCGGTGGTCGTATCCCGCTGTCCGGTGGACGGCCATACCCGCCGCCAAGAGATGAAAACGCTGCTGCGGGATTTGTCCGACCGGTACGGACCACTGGAGACCCGGATCGTCGGAGCCATGCAGAAGGCGGGGCTGGACGGCTGGGGAGAATAGAGCCGCTCGTCAGGACAGGAATATCTTTGGGTTTTGATCAGCCGCCGTTTCCATGAAACAAGGCGAGCCGTGGATAAACGGCGCGCCTCAGTATAGGGTTCGGTCAGATGACCAGCGCCAGCGTGCGGTTGACGAGATCCTCGATGGAAACGGACGACAGACCCAGGAGGGCGGTATGCAGACAGTTCTGGAGCGGATCGGTCCAGCTGGGCTCGATGCTGCGCGCCCCCGAGAGCATGCCGGTGATGGAACCCACCGTCGCCCCGTTGCAGTCGGTATCGAAAGCCGCTTCGACGGCCAGGCAGATCGAGGTGCCGACGTCGCCCCCGCCGCAGAGAAGGGCCATGGCGACGATCATGGCATTGGCGGTGGTCAGGCACCAATCGTGGTTTTTATGTTCGTCGTATAGTTCGTGGATGTTTTCCGTGATCTGCGCGGCAGACAGGCCGGCACTATGCCATTGCCGGACCTGGTCGATATCCCGCCGCAGGCGGCAGTGACAGGGAATCACTGCAAGCCCGGCTTCCAGAACGTCCTCAGGGGTGCAGCAAACGGCCGCTGCCGCGATCATGGCTGCGGTCATCATCTCGCCGTAGATGCCGTTTTTTACATGGGAGACGCAGGCGTCCCGATAGGCCATTTCCGCCGCTTTCTGCGGCTTGCCCGGATGGATATACCCGAAGAAATCGGCGCGGATTTGGGCACCGATCCATTCCCGGAAGGGATTGTCCTGCGTGGCGGTTGCGGGAGCAAGGAGGCCGGAGGCCGCATGCCGGTAAGCGACCCGTTCGGCCGTACAGGTGGAGAACAGCGGCAGCCACATCAGCCAGCTTTCCAGCACATCGTTTGGTGTGAAATCCGGCCCGTAGGTTTCCAACAGCCGCAGGGCGAGAACAGTGTAATTGGTGTCGTCATCGTTCGGTGCGCCGTCCTCCAGCGTGTCCCCCCAATAGGGTTGGCGAGTCAGTTCCAGCTCGGCGGCGAGTTCCGGAGGGATATCCTTCCAGCAGATATACCGTCGGAGGGGCCGGTTCCCGGTGTTTTCGAGCAGGGGAATGAGTTTGTCGCGGCGGAAGCCTTCGACCGGTTTGCCGAGCAGGCAGCCCGCGATCCGACCCAGCCACGCCCCCCGGATTTTATCGGGTAGGGACGCGGGATCGGGCGCCGGCAGTACGGGTTTCGTTTCCGGACAAGCCGCCAGGATAGACGGGAGATCGGACGGTTCGGAATACGGGTATCCCTCCCGCATGGGCCGGCTGTGGAGCAGCCGGGCAATCTCCCCGGCTCCCTTTTCGGAAAAACCCGGTGTTTTCGAGGCCGTGCGGCAGAGGGTTTCTAGGTCGGCTACATCCAACCCCTCGTCGTAGCATTGCTGCCACTCGACAGCGAGATCCGGCGCCAGGGTGAGCCAAGCTTGTTGACTGAGCATATACAAGATCCCCTTTCATCCGTTTTTCGTTTTCAGTATACTGCCCGGCGCGGATGAATTCCAACCGGAAAGGAGCGTTCACTGTGCAAAAACGACGATCTTGTGAGCCTGTGGTATTTCCCGTGGCGCTGCCCGAGGCGTTTCCGATCGATTCATTTTTCTATATCCAGCGGTTTCGCTCCTTTCAGGACCGGCATCGGCACGCCTGCGCGGAACTGGGGCTATGCCTCGATGGCAGCGGGGTGTTTTTCATCGGGGAGAAAGCGGTTCCCTTCCGCGCGGGGACCTTGTCCCTCATCCCGCCGCAGCAGGCGCATATTGCGCAAAGCGCCGACGGGCACCCGAGCCGGTGGTGGTTCTGCTCGTTTGATGCGGTCCTCTTCGGGATGGACACAGCCCGGGACGGATTTGTGAGCACAGACGCGGAGATAACAGAGCTGGTCCGTCTGCTCATGCGGGAACTGGATGCTCTGGAACAAGGCAAAGACCGGCGGGAGGATACCTCTCTCCTGCTGCGCTATATTCTGCGGCGTCTGGTCCGCGCACAGGGGGAAAGGCCGCTGGAAGGGGATGGCGTCCATTCGATTCTGCCGGCCATTCACGCCCTGACGAGCGAAGAGGACGTGACGACCGAAAAACTCGCAGAACTCTGCCATTTCAGCATCAGCCGATTCCGCGAGGTTTTTCGGAACGCCGCGGGCTGTACCCCTATGGAATACCGCACGCGGGTGCGGCTGCTCAGGGCGGCCGACCGGCTGCGGGAGA
>CABQAA010000123.1 GCA_902461995.1 uncultured Oscillospiraceae bacterium
CCTTCGAGACGCTCCACCAGATCCCCATGAATACCGCTTTGCAGCAGCAGAACAAAATTGTCCGCGCTTTTGTGAGCGCACAGCTCCCCCGGCCGGAGCGATTCGGTGAGCACCCGGGACAAAAACAAAATGGCACGGTTGCCTTCCTGATAGCCGAACATCTCGTTGATATATTTAAATTTATCGATATCCAAGCTGACAACGGCATACGGCTTGCCCTCGTTGGCAGTTTTTCCGAGGATGTCCGCGGCATCGGCCTTAAACTTACTCAATGTGTCCCCGCCCGTCAGGGGATCCACATACGCGAGGCTGCGCAGGATCTTTTTGCTGTTTGCCTGCATACGGATGATATGCATCACCAGGAAAAAGAAGAGCAGCAGCATAACTCCGACGAGCATAGAGGAATGACTCATGACCTGCGCCATTTTTTCATTGGCGACGCTTGTCGGCACAACCGACAGCAAATACCAGTCGTTGATATCGAGGGGCGTGTAATACATGTATTTCAGTTCTTGATTGACAAACTCCACATGCCCGGACGTGCCGGTCTGCATTCCTTCCCGCAACGCAGCCACGCTGGTTTTGTTCGATGGATCCGCACCCTCCATGGACACAAAGATGTTCTCCATATCGAGGATGCTGTTCTTGTTGGAAGAGCGCACCACCGCGTCGCCATTTTGTTTGACAACGTAGGTATACCCTTCCCCCTCGAAATTTGACACCTCCAGATTCTGCTGAAAGCGTGCCGTCTCATACGTGCCGAAGAGGACACCAGCCAAGGAATCATCGTGATAAACAGGCGCGCTGTACACGTTGATCCGCCCGTCTCCCACCTTATCGACAAGCGTGTCCGAAACCGCTGCGGACCCTTTAAGCGCCTCTTGAAAGTAAACGCGATCGGTCAGATTCATTGTCTGTCCGTCGGTCGTGCAGGCCGTCCCGTCAAGCCCGATAAAGCCCATCCGCTTAAAATGGTTTTTCTCCACCACTTCACGCAGCACCGCCATCAGACGGTCCATATCCGGCTCTTCCGTTTTCCCCAGCAGCAGCGCGATATCCCGCATGGACTGCAGGGAACCCTGCACTTCCCGGCGGAGGGTCATGGCGCTCTGTTCCGCAATTTCACTCAGGGAGTTGGTGATTTCCTCCTTAAATATCCGACGCACGGACAGGGAAAACAGTAACGCTCCGCCAATGGCGACAATCACAACCGCGGCGGCGATGGCAATGGCACTATACAGACCCTTTCCCTTCGTTCGCATTGTGTCCATTTTCCTTCCTATTCCATCCCGCAGCGACGAAAAAATGTGGGATGTTATCGGTCTCGGGTCATTATAGCATATTTCCCTGGTTTTGACAAAATTTTTCTTTTTTCTCGCTTATATTCACCCGCATCCAATCGACCGGGCGCCGCACTTTTCAAAAAGACGGCAGGCGCAAACGCGCCTGCCGTCTTTCAACCAATCATTCAGATGAGCTTTTTTGCCTTTTCCCAAAGGGAAATCTGGTTTTCCATCCGTTTTTTCTGATCCGCGGTGACGCTGTTCAGTTTCGCTTTCGCGCTGCCAAGCGCCACATCGATTTTACCGATCTGAGCCGTGTTATACATGGCCGCAGGCTCCGGCGGAATCCAAGTCATGCTGTAGGCCGTGCAGGCTTCGCTTGCATCGGCGAGGGCTTTATAGTAGTTGTACATCTCTTTGCCCGCATTGCCGTACAGCTTATTGCAAGCATCCAGCAGGATCTGATCGCCGGACAGGCTGTCGTCCCACATACCCTTCGCCGCCACGTACCAAAGCGGCCACCGCAGCGGGAAGCTCGCCTCGGTTTCCCGATAGGTCGCCAGGGGTCCCTGATCGTAGAAGATGTATTCCGCGCCGTTCGCTTTCCAGAAATTCTGGTTGCGGATCGCCACATCGCCCTGAACCCACGGAATATCCTTCCAGCTATCACGCTCCACAGCCAGGCAGTACCATTCCCAGATGGATACATGCTTGACATTCGCTTTGCTGATATAAGAAAGGAAATTGTCCTTCCAGGAGGACTTGTAGGTGTTGTGGGTGATCCCATCCCGGTCATCCCCGAGATAAAGGCCGTCCTCGATGGGACTGGTCATGCTGGTTTCCCGGCAGAACATGATTTCCACGTTCGGCTCGGCCTTGATGGTGGTCTGGGGTGCGTGCCAGGTGGAATGGTAGCTCAGAATCGACACCCGTTTGTCGGGATACTTCTTCGCCACCGCCCGGGCCACCCGGTTGGCAAATTCGATCATCAGATCGGTATCGGACGGATACTTGGAGCATTCCGGGCATTCGCACCAGAAGAGTTCCCAGCCGTCGTTGGCAGTGACGGGGATCGTCATCAGAGACGGATTGCTGTCGAACCGCTCGATCACCTTTTTCGCAACCTCGGCCGCAAACTCCTTATTGGAATAGCAGTACTGCCACCAGGTATCCGCATAGGGGTCCCGCTTCCCATTGATCATGCTGAACCATTCGGGATGGGTGGGGAAATAAATTTCCCGGCTGACAAACTGGGGCAGATAATGGCCCAGATAGATATTGGCCCCGCCCAGATACCAGCGCTGCCCGAGCTCCTGATAATTGCCGTAGACGTTGTTGCGGCGGCTGTTGAATTTCGGTTTGTGCACGATATCCAGCTTGCCGACGCTGATGTTTTTGACGCTGGGGACGACCTGCCAGAGCTCATCGGTGCCGAACCAGCCGCAGCCCTGCTTTTCGAGGAACATGGTGACGGCGTTCTGCGTGCCGATGTAATCCTGATCGTCATTGCCCATGAGCACGAGATAATTGTTGACCCTCTTCAAAATCACCTGTTCGTTGTTCGGATACCCCGTGGGCTGCTTGATCCCGAGTTTCTCGGTATACTTCGACGGGCCGACCAGGATATAATTCCCCTGTGTACGATCGACGGAATCGAAACCGATTTTCACGGCGGCTCCCGTCATTTTCATCAGATAACTCTGCAGATCCTCGGCAGCCGTGCGCACTTTGTCGGAGGCATTCTTGCCGATGACGATGGTCGCCACAGCCGCACCATCCTTGACAATGTCGAAATCACCCGCGATCACGGGGGTGGTGGTGGGCGCCGTCGTGGTGCCGGGGGTATCCGTACTGGATCCGGGATCCCCGGTGGAATCACTCCCGGTACCTTCGCCCGTCGCATCGCCGGTCGGCTCGGTCGTGCCGGTGATCTCACCGGATCCGTCGCTTACAGCCGGGGTGTCGTCATGTCCGCAGCCGGCCGTGGCAAGCAGCATCAACATGGCCAGAAAACCGGCGGCCGCGCGTTTCCACCAAACAATGGAATTTGTTGTCATATCACACCTGCCCTTTCATCCGCCATGTCATATGGCTAGTCAATGAGTTCCCCTGTGGCGATCACGTCTTTGGCCTTGTCCCACAGGTCCAGCTGGACCTGAAGACGGCGGCTTTCGGTCTCTCCCACAACCGGGAGCATACCACGGACCTGACTCATCAGCCGGTCGAGACGCTGCACGGCGTCGGGGGTATAGAGTTCCCTCGGCTCCGGCGGATGCCAAGCAATGGTTTTGGCCGTGTTGTGCTCGGCAATGTCCGCAAGTGCCGCATAATAGGCAAACAGAAGATCCGCCGCCTCGCCATACAGTTTTTTGCAGGCGTCGAGCAGCATTTCGGACCCTGTCAGATCCTTGTCCCACATGCCTCTGGCGTTGACATACCAGAGCGGCCAGCGCAGCGGGAAGCTCGCATCGTCCTCGTAAAACACGTCCAGAGGACCCTGGTCGTTATAGATATACTGGACACCGTGCTCCCGCCAGTAGCGGTGGTTGCGGGTAATCACATCCCCCTGCACCCACGGCACGTCCTTCCAGACGGGCTGGGCGGCAGCGATGCAGTACCAGTCCCAGATGGCGATGCTTGAAAAATGCACCATCTCGTTCCATTTTTCAAAATTTTCCTTCCAGGGAACCGGATAGGTATTCTTGCTCTTTTCGAAGGTGTATTTCTGATGATAGCCGTTGTCCGGACCTTTATCGACCGGCAGAAACATATCGGCTTCCTTGCAGAACATCACTTCGACGTTGGGTTCCACCTTCATCGGTTTCCGGGGCGGATGATAGGTGGGAAAATAGGCGAGGAAGGTCAGCTTATGGTGCGGGTACTTCTCCCCGACTTCTTTGGCCAGCCGGTTGGCAAACTGCACGGCCACTTCGCTCGGCGTCCCCATTTTCCGGCATTTTTCGCATTCGCACCAACCGTGGTACCAGCCGTCGTTGAGCGCAATGCTGTATTGACTCAAAGACGGATCCGCATCGAAAATTTCGATGATTTTCTGCGCGAACAGGTGCAGCAGATCCTCGTTGGAATAACAGTACTGCCACCAATCGACGTAGGGGTTGCGCCGGCCATCGAGCTCACAGAACCATTCAGGGTGGATCGGAAAGACCTCGTCCCGGGGGACCAGTCCGGTCAGTGCATGGCCCGCCACCCGTTTCACGCCCCCGAGATACCACCGTTCTCCGATTTCGGGGTTAAAGTTCAGTACATTGTTATAGCGCGAAATGAACGCTGGCGTGTGGTTGATATCGAGATACCCGACCGTCAGGGTCGGCTTCTCGGGAATCACCTGCCAGAGCGGATCGGGGCCGAACCAGCCGCAGCCGAAGCGTTCAAACAGCATGGTCACGGCAAACCGCGTACCCTGGAACAGGTTGTCGTCATTGCCGAGCAGCGCCAGGCAGCTGCCGTCCCGCCGGAGAATCACCCGTTCGTTTTCAAACGCCCCCGTCGGCGTCACGATCCCCATTTCCTCCGTCAGCTTCGACGGACCGATGAGGACCAAATTGCCTTCGAGCGGTTCATCGTCGGTGCGGACGGGGCAGCGGGCCCCGGTCATGCGCTCGAGCAGCGAACAAAAATCGTCCGCGGCCTTTTTCACCTTATCACTGGCCGTCCGGGAAATCACCGCCTGACAGCGGCACTCCCCGTCCCGGACCAGCTCCAGTTCCGTATAATCCGCGCGCGGCTCTGAGGTAGCCAAGAAAAAGTCACACCTTTCTGGATGCGTCAGCCTTCGGTCGACGTGGTGGCGCTGTTCGCGTCGTCTACCATCTTCTGATAAACCGGCTTGTATTCTTCGATTGCCTGGGCGATGTTCTTTCCTTCGCCGATCTCGCCGCAAATATCAAACGCGCCGCCGACAGCGGAGTCGTAGCTGTTGGTGCAGTAGGGTCTAGATGCAAGTTCTTTATAGAGGGCCACGTGGGCGGGATCGAGCTTTTCATTCGCTTTGGCCGTAAACGCCGCCTGGCCGTCCACCAGCATGTCGATCAGCTTGCCCGCATGATAAGGACAGTCGGAGCCGTTGCCCATCGCCCAGCCGGCCGCCGTGATCGGGGATACCTTGCCGCTGTTGTCGGGACCGAAGGGAACCGGCACAACGCCGTATTCAAAATCCGCCAGACCGAAATCCTTGGCGTCTAAGATCTGCGCGTCAACCCATTGGAAATCCATCAGCATGGCTGCGCCGCCTTTATAGAAGGTCTGCCAGGGATCGCCGTCATAACCGCTCCACTTGGAGGTGTAATATGCGTCCTGAATCAGCTCGAAAGAGCGCCGGAGCTCGGGCGCGCTGATGTTGAGCGTGTATTTGGAGTTGTCATCCAGCTTGAGCATGGAGGTCTGGTTGGCGCCGAAAAGTATGTAGGGATAGTTGGTGGCCAGACCAAAACGCTTCTGCTTGTCGTCGGTCAGCATTTTCGCAATCCGGGTCAGGTTGTCCCAGTTCCAGTCCCCCGCCTCGTAAAGCTTCTGAAGATCGTCGGCGCCTTCGTTTTCAAACATCGTCTTGTTGTAGTAGATCACGGCGACATTGGTTTCCGAAACCGCGACATAGTAATTTCCGCCGTATTTGAACACCGAATCCATCGTCGCCTTGTGGAGATTCGGATTGTCCAGGTTGATGTATTTCTGAATCGGCTGCGTAATGCCCTTCAGCGCAAATTTCGGATTGTTGTTCGCGCCGTCGTTGATGACGTCGATGGGGTCCTCACTCGCTGCGTTGGCGAGCACCTTGGTTTCCCAGGTGTCCCAGCCGGCGATGACGAATTCCACCGTGACATCCGGATATTGATCCTTAAAATTCTTGACGACGGCGTTCTGCCACATAGATTCATCGGTGGAATTGGGGTTATGGCCGGGGATCATAATGGAGAGTTTTTTGCCTTTCTCTGCCTCCAGACCCTCTTTGCCTTCTCCGCCGCTCCCGCCCTGATCCGTACAGCCGGCCATCAGGACACCCATCATGGATACCGCCGTCAGAGCGATCAATGCCTGTCTCCATTTACTCATATCATAACCAACCTTTCCTTTATCCAACGATACCACTGCGCTCGATTCCTTCGGTAAAGAAGCGCTGTGCAACGATATACAGTACCAGCAGCGGCAGCACCGTAATCAGGCAGCCGCAGGCGAGGATCGACTCCCGCATAAACATCAGTTCCTGGGCAGCTATC
>CABQAA010000124.1 GCA_902461995.1 uncultured Oscillospiraceae bacterium
GGCATCCCGCCAATTCCATAAAATCGTCCAGCCACTCAAAATCAAAGACGCCGTCTTCCGGCTCCATCCGCGACCAGGCCAGCTCGGCCAGGCGGACGACCTCTATTCCCGCCTCGGCCATCAGCTGCACGTCGGTCTGCCACCGCTCCCGCGGCCAATGCTCGGGATAATACGCGGTGCCGATGATCATATCCTGTAAAATATCCAGTCCCTGTGCTTTTTCTCGATCCATATGTTGTTCCCCTCACCCGTCTTTATATGCCGTTTCACCCTCTGACCGCCGCAAACGGCGAGCGGCTTTTCTCCGGAAGGTGAACGTTCATGCAGTCGTATGATTTCTCACGCCATCAGCACCACACAGCTGAAAGCGGCTTTATCATACCCCCGGAGCATTGTATTTGTCAACTCATCCGGTATATAGACTTTTGTCCGTAAAAATAATCCCCCGGCCGTCATAAAGGCCGGGGGGTTACACCCTATCGATGTCCTTAAGATATCACGCACTCTTCCGCCCGCTTGTCGTCCTGGAGGCCCTTGAACACCGGATAACGCAAGCCGCCGATGCGCTTTTCTCCTTCAGCGAGCAGATGAAAAAATGCTCCGAAAATCCACAAAGGTATCAAGTCCACATTTAGAAAGGGAGTCCCCATTACGCGTTGTCCCAAGTCCCCCCATCGCTCAAAAACCGGTTATAACATCTTTTGAATTCACTTGGCAATACAGCATAAAAAGCCCCGAAACCATACGGCTTTTGGGGCTTTGGAGCGCCGGTGTTTCTTTGCGGTGCCACATATGAGTTTGATAAATGAAATGGCGGCACTGTGATAGAGGAGCGTATTATTACAAAGAGAAAAAGCAAGTCTTTCGACTTGCTTTTTCTTGGTTGCGGAGGCAGGATTTGAACCTACGACCTTCGGGTTATGAGCCCGACGAGCTACCGGACTGCTCCACTCCGCGATATATGGCCTTTCTGAAGTGCTCGTTTATTATAGCAGATAGCAAAACAAAATGCAAGGGCTTTTTGCCTATTTTTTTTACCAATCTCCGGCGGCACCTTCCATACGGTCTTAACTCGAATTTTATTTATCGGGACCGGATTTGTATGAGCAACTTGAGACCTACGAGACCTAAAATAAAGCCTATAATCCAAAAATCTATATCCGCCGTTCACAATCTGCCAAATTGGGGAGAGTATCCATGAAAAAACTTCACACGAAACACATATGGAGTACGATATCCGCGATCTCTGTCGCCGCATCAGGATACGTTTTTTCCTTCCAGGCCACGGCGGATGACGCCGAGCGGCCGGTACTGACCTTTTCCCGTTCGCCGTCGGGCACCATTCAGCAATGGCTGGATACCACGCTGCAGGGGGACTGCGGCGAGAATGTTACGGTAAACGGCACATACAGCCGCATTGTTTTTGATGGAGTGACCATGTCTGTCACGTTTGACGGTGTAGACGCCGACAACCGTGCGGCCGCATATGGCGCTCTCCCCCAGGATCTGTCCGCCGTATCGGTCTCCGGCGGATCGGCTGTCACCATTGAACTGAATGGGAACAGCACGCTGCAGGGCGGTACGGACAGTGCCGGCCTCTATGTGGCGTCGGATTCCTCCATCGTCCTGAAAGATCAGGACGGAGACGGCACCCTGAACGCCCAGGGCGGGCAAGCCAGCAATCCCAGGCAAAGCGGCAGCGGCGCCGGGATTGGGGGCAACTGGAACATGGAGGTGGGATCCATCACCATCGAAAGCGGCGTCATCCATGCACAGGGCGGTCACAAAGCGGCCGGCATCGGCAGCGGATTCGATAGCGGCGCGCAGGGTGTCATCATCTGCACAGGTGATATCACCATTCACGGCGGACAGATTACCGCGCTGGGCGGCACCGGCGACAACGGCTGCGGTGAAAGCAGATCCGCATATGGAAAAGGCACGGCACTCAATGAAGGAACCATCCGGATTGACGGCGGACACGTCCTCGCGTCGGGGCACAGCGGTATCGGCGGCGGCAATCATAAAAACGGCGGCACCATCACGATTGCCGGCCATGCCGAAGTCGAGGCGCGCGGCTCTTTCAAAGGCGGTGCGGGGATCGGCAGCGGGTTAGGATCCAGCAAAGATAAAATGACGGATGCCGAAGGGGTATCCATGAACGTGAGCGGAGGCTCCATCACCATAACCGACCACGCCGTTGTACGGGCCTATGGGGATTACGACATGGCCGGCATCGGAGGCGGGCTATACGGAGACAGCGAAACCATCGTCATCACGGGATCGTCTCAGGTGTTCGCCAAAGGCGGATATCGCGCGGCGGGAATCGGCGGCGGCTATCAGGACGACGGCCAGTCCATCGACATTTCGGGCACTGCCCAGGTTCGTGCCTTCGGCGGTGCCGGTGGGAAAGCCTCTGATGCGCTCTGCGGCGGCGCCGGGATTGGCGGCGGCACGGAAGGCGGTGTGGTCAATGAGGCCGGTGACCGGTATACGCGGGGCGGCAACGCGATCGCCATCCGTATGACGGAAGAAGCGGACATTCTGGCCGTGGGAGGCCGGGGCGCCTCCGGCATCGGCAGCGGTGCTGAGCTGTGCACCTCCGATGCGGGAAAATACGCCGTCCGCAGCATCCAGGGATCCATCACTCTGTCCGGCGATGTACGGGTTCGTGCGTTCTCTGACGGCACGAAATGGGCACTGGATCTGGTCGACACGGACGTCGACGGATCGGGTCTGAGCGCAGACAATACGGTTCTGCAGGGGCGCTTCCGTTCAAACGAAGTGGAAACGGGTCTGACATACGACTGCAAAGACGAGATGGTATCGAAGGATACCATCCTGGACAGCAACGGTCCTCAGCCGTCCGGAAGTTATCCGATTATGAACAGCCACACCACGGCGGACAGCGCCAACCGGATCTATATGACCGGCCTGGACCTGCAGCCGGTTGAAGGCGCCGACTGCCGGATGCCCTATAACTACCGCTCTTTTGCTTTCACCGGATTTCAAAGCGAAAAGAAATACGATATTTGGCTCTTAAGCGGCACATATGGAGATCAGGCGAAGCTGATCTCCGGTGTCACCGTAGGCGATGGACGTGACGCAGCGTCCGCCGAATCCGTAACGGATGCGGAAGAGCGGGTCATCAGCCATTTGGCCGACAGAGTCTACAGCGCCGATGATTTGGCTTTCACCGTACGGGATCCTGAATCTCCTGAAGTACCCGACACAGACGAACCGGAGGACATTCCGGAGGAAGATATCCCGCAGGCCAATCCCTCTACCGGCGTCTCCTCTCTCCCGGCGCTGGTGTTGCGGCCGCTTTCCTGGCTGCGGGCACCATGTTCTTCATAAAAAAGAAAGGGTAAATCCTGTTTATTGGGACGATTTTCAGAAGGAGGAGCCGATGCCGTCTCATGAGGCGGAAACGAACCACCCGTGCAATCCGGTACCGATTTCGTAGAAGACCCGGAGTCGGTACCAAATTCAACACGGCGCTGATTGTACATTAGTACAATCAGCGCCGTGTTCAGCGTTATGGGGCTCAGCCGTGTCCGGTCTCTGTCAAACGGACGGCAGATCAGCGGTCGCGGTCCTGATCGTAAGGCCTCGATGGATTCTGTCTGCGGGGCATATCGTCCCGGCCGCTGTAGATGTCCCGGGAATTCGGATCATAATCCTGCAGCTCATCATCCAGACGGACAAATTCCGTCGCCTCTTCTTCCGTACTGTACATCTCGTCTTCTTCGGGGAGCTCATCCAGATCCTCGTCGTCTTTCGGCTTCCGGATGACAAAGAAGTACAGCAGCAGGCCGGCGCCGACAAGCAGCAGCACACCGACGATCAGCAACACAATAACCAGAATGGAAACGGGCGCCCCTTTGCCAGATTCGCCCAAAAAGCCCATCAGGACAAACGTCCCCATCGTGTTGGTCTGGAACGTCACCATTCCGTCCTTGATCGTTACCTGCTTAGGCTTGACGAGCGCATTGCCGTCGACTATGGTGATCGCCATCTTGTCGCTGTTTTTCATGGATTCCGGAATCGGCAGCTGGATCTCGACCGTGACATTCGCGTTGGTTAGATCGACGTATTTCCCGTCCGACTGTGTTAAGAACGACAGATCGAAGGTTACGACCTTCCGACGGTCGCTGGGATAGGCGGAAAAGTCGGAATTGCCGCTGAGAGCGCCCTGTATCATCGCCTCGGATACGAGAGCGTTCGAGGAGCGGACGCTGAGCATCAGCGCCCCGTTTGTAGCTACCAGACTCTGATAAGCTTCCGGGGTGAGAAGCATGCGGCCCTTTGTGGCAAAATCGTTCTGGGTCAAACCGAAGGCCGTGAGAATGCCCGTATCCAGGGACAGATTGACCGCCACCCGGTTATCCACCATAGCGGTCGTACCCGCGCCGAGAACGGTCGGATAGGTCACGTTTTCAGCGGGATTGGTGCTGGCGGTCGAATTGGTCGGATTCTTGGATCCGGTTGTGATCACCGGGGAAGTTGTGGTCGTGTTCTCCGTGGTAGAGTTATCGCTGGTATTTCCCGAGGTAGGCGGTGTCGTCGTCGTAACCGGAGGCACGGTGAAACCGTCGAAGAAGCCCTTTTGCGTGCCCAGAAACCGGACTGTAATGCCATTGATCGTATTGCTGGCGTTTTCCGCAATACACATCACGGTCTTTTTGGCCGCGTCCGTATTGTCAATCGGGGTGTTGGAGGTCACTTGGCCCTTGGCGTTGGTTGTGTGCTTTTCCGAGATATTGCTGACTTCCATCTTCACGTCGTAGCCGCTGACCGGGCGGCCGTATTCGTCCTTGAGGGTGGCCACCACCTTGCCGGACGCGTTGCGGACCAGATTGTCGAACTTCAGGGTCAGGTCGCCGCCCTTGACGACTTTGTTCGTCAGGGTGCAATCCACGGTTTCCTGTTTAGAACCGTCATCCACGATCACCTGAACCGTATCATAGATCCCAACCTTGAGATTATCCAGATTGATGGTGAAGGTGTCAGCCGACTGAGGCGTCACAATAAACTCGGTGCCGTCGATCTTCATACCGGCTACTTTTACATTGTCCCCGGCTTCTTCCTGATTCCACTTGACCGTCAGCTTGGACGCCGTTTGGGACGTGCTGACAATTTTGAATTCAAATGCCGCAGGAGCGTCGGAGACATCGGAGGAACCTGGATCCGCCGGGTTCTCCCCCTCGGCCAGAACAAGACCGGACAGTGTCAAAAGAAGTGCCAGACAAAGCAGCAGAGAACAAATCCTTTTCATGTGCAAACTCCATTTCTCCGGTTCTTTCCATCTGAGGACGGAAACCGGCTGAATCGTTTACCGCAGGGACGGCCCATGACGTTCAGAAGAGATCGGCAGCCCTGGCATGTTGGAAGTCAAAGATAAAATACCACATTTTCATCCGATTGTAAACTCTTATCCCGAAATCCACCCAAATCGTAACAAAACTGGTACGAATTCGCTGCACCCCCTTGCTTTTCTGCAGGAAGCGGGTTATAATATGGACAAAATCTGTCCCATATGGGACATTATCGGAGGAGCTATGAAAAAAATGGCGGGAGATTTCCCCGGCTCCGATCTGAAACTCCGGGACTTTTTTCTCTGGAGCGGTCTTTCAGACAGGGAGGCTGCCTCGGTGCTGCAGGCTTTGCCTGCCCCCGAGACCTTTGAAAAAGGAGTACTCATTTTCTCCGAGGAGCATTTCCGGCGGGCGCTCGCCATGATTCTGGCTGGCGAAGTACAGGTGTACCGGACCGAGGGGGACGGACGCCGCATCGTCATGAATCGCTTATCGGCGGGGCAGGTTTTCGGAGCCGCCGCCCTGTTTGGGGACGCAGACGTCTACACAACCGAAATCGAGGCGCTATGCCCCACCACGCTGCTCTTTTTATCCCAGGAGAACATGTCGGCCTGTATCGCCCGCTATCCGCGCGTGGCCGAAAACTACATCCGGTTTCTCTCCGACCGCATCCGGTTTTTGAACCGGAAAATTGCCGGATTTACGGGCGGTCCGACCGAGAACCGCCTGTACCGCTATCTGCTTGAACACCGGAGGCCGGACGGCTCGGTGCCGATTCCTGTGAGCATGGTCGAACTGGCCCAAAGTCTCAACATCGGCCGCTCCAGTCTTTACCGCTCTTTTGATTCTCTGGAAAAGGACGGCTGGATCCGCCGGGAGGGCCGGATGATCTATCTGAACGATTGACCTTCTCCCCTTTTCATCTCCGCCGTCACGGCGTTTTCTATATACTTAATATTATGCAAAGGAGTCTTTGTCCATGAAAAAACCTATTCAACGAATTTTCTCCGGCGCCGCCGCTTGTGTTTTGGCGGCCGTGCTGCTTTCCGGATGCGCCTCCACGCCGTCCGATGCGTCGTCCATCCCCGGTTCCTCCCCGGCCTCGGATGCGGCCAAGAGCGTCGTCCGGGTCCAGACCATCAAGGGCCCAACCGGCATCGGCA
>CABQAA010000125.1 GCA_902461995.1 uncultured Oscillospiraceae bacterium
AAACAAATACAGATATCCCGCCATGCGGGCATCCGCCGACGGGGTGCTTCCGCTGGATTCATAAATGCGAAGCAGCAGGGATTTGCAGGTTTCGGGCGACGAAGGATGCATCACGGGATGCTCCGGTGTGAATCCGGTCATCTGCACCATCCGGCGGGCCTCGGTTCCGTTAAATCCGACCCAATAATATTCCCACGGATTTTGACGGTCGGCTTTATAGCAGACAACCTGAGAGGGAAACACCGCAAACAAATCGCCTTTTTTCAGATGGACCGTCTGGCCTCCGCAGGTGTATTCCCCCTCCCCTGCCTCGATATAATGCAGCAGGTAATGGTCCCGCAGGGCAGGACCCCAGGTGTGTTCGGGTGTGCATTTCTGATAGCCGGTATTGTACACCGCGAGCGCTAGATTTTCTTTCAGTGTGTTTTTGAAGGAATGCTTGGAATCGTCCATAGTTCGTCCCTCCTTAATCGTAGTATACCTCCTCATGCAACATTTGTCCATGATTTTGCTATTTTCCTCTGTTGATAAACGCCTCAGATACTCTATAATAAAATCAATATACTTTGTCTCTATTTTCAAGAATATAAGGAGGAAGCCCCATGCCTTCGAGTAAAGAACTGCTGCAGGCGCTGGACAGCGGACGGTTTGACGCCCTGTTCACCCGTCTGTACGGTCCGGACAACCTGACCTATCAGCGCAAACGCTACAGCGGCGCCGTCAAAGCATTTGTCGACTGTTTCGGCGACCGGGACAATCTGCGCTTGTTTTCCGCTCCCGGACGGACGGAAATCGGCGGCAACCACACCGATCACAACCACGGACGGGTGCTGGCCGCGAGCGTGAATCTCGATGTCATCGCAGTGGCCGCGCCCTCTTCCGACGAGCGGATCCGCGTCCAGTCCAAAGGGTACCCCATGGATGTGGTGGAACTGGGGGATCTGGCTGTCAAACCGGAAGAAAAAAACCGCTCCGCTTCTCTCGTGCGGGGGATGGCGGCCCGTTATAAAGAAAAGCAGTTCGCCATCGGCGGATTCGACGCCTACACCACCTCCGATGTGCTCAAGGGTTCGGGGCTCTCCTCCTCGGCAGCGTTCGAGGTGCTGCTCGGCACCATCCTCAGCCATCTGTTCGGCGGCGGCGCAGTGTCCCCCGTGGAGGTGGCCAAGGCGGCCCAATACGCGGAAAACGTCTATTTCGGCAAACCGAGCGGGCTCATGGATCAGATGGCCTCCTCCGTCGGCGGGATCATCACCATCGACTTTGCGGATACGGAACGGCCCGTCATCCGGCAGGCCGGCTTTGATTTTGCCTCGAGCGGCCACAAACTCTGCATTGTCGATACGGGCGGCAACCACGCCGACCTCACCCATGAATACGCGGCGGTTCCGGCCGAAATGCGGGCAGTGGCCCATTCGCTTGGAGTTGAATATCTGCGGGAAACCACGCTGGACGCGCTGATTCCACGTGTGCCGGAGCTCCGCCGTCAGCACGGCGACCGCGCGGTGCTCCGCGCCTTCCACTTCCTCGGGGATAACGACCGGGTCGTCCGGCAGGTGGAGGCTCTGGAACAAGGCGATTTTGAAGAATTCAAACGGCTCGTGATCGAATCCGGACATTCCTCCTTCGAGTATCTGCAGAACGTCTACGCTTCCTGCGACGTGAGCTTTCAGGGGCTGTCCCTTGCCCTCTGTCTCGCCCAGCTGCTGCTGGACGGCCGGGGCGCCTGGCGGGTACACGGCGGCGGTTTCGGCGGAACCACGCAGAATTTTGTGCCGGACGACCAGCTCGACGCCTTCCGCAGTACGATGGAAGAGGTATTTGGAAAAGGCAGCTGCCACATCCTCATGATTCGTCCCTGCGGCGGTATCTGTGTGGAAGCCTGAACACCCAGCAATGAAAAGAAAGGAACCACCAACATGGCTGAACTGAGAAAACATCCGCTGACCAACGACTGGATCATGATCGCCTCTCATCGGCAGGGGCGGCCCCAGATGCCCAAAGATTACTGTCCCTTCTGCCCCGGCTCCGGAAAGGTGCCGGACCAGTTCGACGTCTATGAATACGACAACGACTTCCCCGCCCTGTCCCAGAACCCCCCCGCTCCCGACGACGTGGCGACGGATTTCTTCCAGACCGCGCCGGCCTACGGCAAATGCGAAGTGATCCTCTATTCGCCGGAGCACACCGTGACCCTGCCTGAACTTCCCACCTCCCACATCCGGAAGCTCGTCGACCTCTGGGTGGAGCGGTATGAAAAAATCGCGGAGGACGAGAAGATCAAGTATGTCTTCATTTTCGAAAACCGCGGCGATGTGGTAGGGGTGACAATGCCCCATCCCCACGGCCAGATTTACGGATATCCCTTCATTCCCAAAAAGCTCGAGCTGGAACTGGACAACGCCAAAGCTTATATGGACGAGAAGCATCACTGCCTGTTCTGCGACATGCTGGCCGCCGAAGTCGCGTTTGAGCAGCGGATCATTTTCCGCAACGAGCATTTCACCGTCTTCCTCCCCTTCTTCACGGAATATCCCTACGGCGTGTATATCATGAGCAACACCCACAAATCCAACATTGCACAGTTCAGTGATGAGGAACGCACCGCCCTGGCGGAAACCCTTCGGCGGACGACCGGCATGCTCGACAGCCTTTTCGGCTACAAATTCCCCTATATGATGTGCATGTACAACGAACCGGTGAACAGCGGGGATGCCTCGGCGTATTATCATTTCCACATCGCGTTTTATCCCCCGATGCGCAGTGCGGATAAGATCAAATACAACGCCTCGAGTGAGACGGGTGCCTGGGCGCACTGCAACCCCACCTGCCCCGAAGAAACCTCCAAGGAGCTGCGCGCTGCGTACGATCGGTTTATGGAGAAACAGTCCGGCTGAATGAAAAGGAAACCGGTTTCGGTTTTTCAGCTGTTTTGAAGGATCCACAGAAAAAACTCCCCGCTCTTTCCTATTTCGGAAGGGGCGGGGAATTTTTTCTCTTTTTCTCGCAGAAAGGCTGTTTGTGTTTGGGATGGGACGCGTGATGGATCCGGCAGGCCTCGCAGTCGTCGTGCCGTTTGCAGTTTTTCCATTTGCAGGGACATGTTGTTGTTTTCATACAGCCCTCCTAAAACGATTGTCCTATTAGTATAAAGGATTCAAGTGAATATGAGTACCGCCAGTTTTATCCAGGAATCCGGCCGAAAAATTCGGAAAATGGTGATATTCGGCGGTTTGTCCCGACTATATATGAAAGGAGACACCATCCGGCACCCAAAAAACGGAGGCGACCACAGCATGTACAAAACCATACGGATACGAAAAGCACTTGCAGGCGTGATGGCGGCAGTTGTAGCCGTCGCAGCAAGCGGAGGTCTTACGCTGGGCGTCATTGCCGCCGTCCAGGCGGACGCAAAGGCGGAGGCGGAGGGAGCCGTCGAACTGCCCATTATCATGTATCACGGGCTTCTCAAAGAAGAAAAACGGCAGGGACAATACGTCATATCCCCTGATCTGTTTGAACAGGATCTGAAATACCTGCAGGAAAACGGATACACCACCGTTGTCATCGCGGATTTGATCGATTACGTCAAAAATGGCAAAGAGCTGCCGAACAAACCGGTGATGATCACCTTTGACGACGGGTATTACAACAATTATCTGTATGCGTTTCCCCTGCTCAAGCAGTATAACTGCAAAATGGTGCTCTCCCCTATCGGCCGCTACACCGACGAATACACACAAAATCGGGATACCCATGCCAATTACGCCCACTGCAGCTGGGACGCGGTTCGGGAGATGATGGAGTCGGGCCTTGTGGAATTTCAAAATCATTCCTATAACCTGCATTCCATCGATCATGGGCGCAAGGGCGCCAAAAAGAAAACCGTTGAGAGCCTGATCGATTACCGCTCCCTGCTGATCGATGACGTGATGAAAATGCAGAACCGGATGCACGAAGAAACCGACTACACCCCCACCGCATTTACCTATCCGTTCGGTGCGGTCAGCAGCGAATCCCTGCCGATTCTCAAAGAACTGGGCTTCCAGGCGACCCTTATCTGTGAAAGCCATATCAACACCATTACCCGTGATCCCGCATGCCTCTATGGACTCGGCCGGTATCTGCGTCCGGCGAAAACCAGCCCCGCCGCCTTTTTCAAAAAAATTCTGCCAAAGGAGCCGTGATGTAACATGCCCCGTATCTATTTGAGTCCCTCTCTACAGCAAAATAACCCGTACGTAATCGGCGGTTCGGAAGAGTACTATATGAACCTCGTCGCCGACGCGATGGAGCCCTATCTGCTCTCCTCCGGCATCGCGTTTACCCGGAATGATCCGGAACAGACGTTGTCCCAGGTGATCGCACAGTCCAACGCCGGGGACTACGATCTCCATCTGGCTCTGCATTCCAATGCCGCCGGCCCCGCCCAAGCCGGCCAGGTACGTGGGACCGACGTCTATTATTACACCAACAGCACCGCCGGAAAACGGGCGGCCGATATCATCGCCGAAAACTTCAAAAACATCTATCCCGATCCCAGCCGGGTGCGCGCCCTGGCCACCAGTTCCCTGGCAGAGGTGGTGCGCACCCGCGCGCCCTCCGTTTTGGTGGAAATCGCGTATCACGACAATGTCGAGGACGCGGAATGGATACGGGACAACATCAACCCCATTGCCCGCAACCTGGTGCAGTCCCTCACCCAGTATTTCGGCATCCCCTTTGTTGAAGCGCAGCCCGCCAGAGAAGGCCGGGTGGACACCGTTCGGGGGGACTTGAACCTGCGCAGCCGCCCGAGCATGGACGCATCCATCATCACCACCATTCCGGATGGATCGACGGTGACAATATACGGGGAACTAAAGGATTGGTATGTGGTCAATTATCTTGGCAACATCGGCTACGCCAGCCGCCGCTACATACAAGTGTAAGCAAGCCCGCGGAAAGTCGGTGCTGTCGATTTATCGGGCGATGCGGTCTACCCGTACAAACCGTGCCGCCATATGAAAGAACCCGGTTCTGCTATGCAGGACCGGGTTCTTTCATAATCCATTTTGGGCCTTTAATTCCGCAGAATTCCAATAAAAAGCAAGGCGAACCCCATGAGAAGGGACGTGGCGATCATGGAATACAGCCGAAAATAATAGGCCGGCACCGGGTTTCCCCGGTCATCCAGATACATCCACCAAAGCTTGTAATAGGATTCCGGTTTGTAGATGTCCCAGGCCGCCGAGGCAAAACAGAGCACAGCCCCTAAGCCCCACCATCCGGCGAAAAAGATGGCGGCGCCGGCGGAAAACAGAACCAGCAGCACGCAGACTCCCAGTAACGCCGGACGCAGCCGTTCAAACAACCGCCGGCGCTGTTCTTGTTTCTCTAGATCGGCGGCAAACGGCGCGATTTTCTGTTCGACCATCTGATTTTCGCTGACCGGCTCTACCCCCGAAAGAGAGGTCTGACAATCCCGGCAGACAGCCGCGTGACTGGGGTTGGCCAGGCCACAGCCCGGGCAGCATTTCACCCATTCATCCGGCGGCGTTTCCTGCGGATCATCCGCCGACAGGATGGTTTTCGTTTTTGTACGATCCTTCATCCGTCTCCTCCTGCCGGTTAGCCGAAAGTGGGGTACGGCATACCCTGCGGCGGGATGGAAGGTGGCAGCTGTCCGAAATCTTCCCAGGTCAGTTTGCCGCTGCGGATGGCGGTGTCCTTAAGTGCATCGTAGATACCCGCGTGGGCGGTCGCGCGATAGGGATTCACATATAGAATACCCAGGATGCCGCAGGTAAGCGTCGACAAAAGCGCCCAACCGATGTAGCTGAGTTCGAAGACGAACAAATCCATTTTGGCGCCGTTTGTCAGGATATCGCTCATCTGCAGAGCTCTGGAGGGCGAGAGATTGGGGTTTTCACATAGGATATAGCCTGTCATGCTGTAGGCCAGCCCTTTCACGACCCCCATAATACCGCAGGTAATCAGGCTCCAGAGAAAAAGAAAGAGATCTCGCAAAAGCATCGTCTTGAAAGCGGGAAGATAGAGCCGGAATCCGCAGAAAAACTCCCCGATCGGCGGATATTCGCCGCGGGCGTACCGCAGGCACCATCCCTGGACACCCACCTCGAGCACGTTGGCAAAGAAGAGGGTATAGAGAATGCCCGCAGCAGCGATGAGCAGAAGTACACCTGTGAATATCGCGATGAAACTATGGGGCAGATCGAGTGAAAGCGAATCGCTTGACATCTGGAAATTGAAATGAAACGTCAGCAGCGAACTAGACGAGCCGCCCAGCAGTCCGGCAAGAAACAAGACCAGAATGACGTTACCGCTGCCCGCTCGCAGGCGGTCCTTGGCGCGGTCCTTGAGATAAGGTCGATCAAACATATGGATTGCCTCCTCTAAAATCGGGATAAGGAA
>CABQAA010000126.1 GCA_902461995.1 uncultured Oscillospiraceae bacterium
CCCGCCGGTCTCCACGCTTCTTGGCACGGCGATAGGTATCGAGAATCACGGCTCGTCTCCGGTCGCTTTCCTCCCGGTCGAAATCCACATTCGGTTTGGAGATCAGCAGAATCGGCAGGTCAGGCTGACGCTCCCGTACGATTCGGAAAAACGGCTCATGAGTGCGGCGGAGATTCTCCGCCGAATCGGCGTTGTAATCGTAGTCCATAATAAAGGCCGTCATGGGCATAGCGGCGATGCAGCGGGCCATTTCCGGCTCCCCTTTGGCATTGCCGCTGAACCCCAGATTCACCATGTCCGCCCGCAATTCACGGCAGACGATCGCCGGATACGCATTGCCCGGCCGGGAGGCACATCCGCCCTGGGTGATGGAGGATCCATAAAACACCACCGGATACCGGTGCAAAAAGGGCTCCGGTGTCAGGATCAGTGCGTCGGGCGGCAGCCCGATCTCTATATCTGCAACGCCGTTATAAAGCGGAAAATTGATGAGAATCTCCCGCCGGCGGCGATCCGAAAACACGATATCTCCCGACACCTCGATCCGTCCGGCCTCCGGCATAAACACCTTGCGGAACTGCGGCCTCTCCCCCGTTTCCCCGGCGTACAAATCAAATCCGCCCCAACCGGACCGAGGCATATGGGACAGGTCGTCCGTATACCGAATCAGCGCTTTAAGGGCAATGTAATCGGAATCGGTGCAAAACCGCATCCGTACCCCCGGCGTGCAGGCGGCGGTCCACTGAATATTCTGGGGCAGGAGTGACAGCTCTTTCTCTCCGATGCGGGAGAAGCTGTCTATTTCCGCTGCGCCGTCGATCTCCACACCGGGATGGTGGCGGTCGATCCAGAGGAGAGAATCCCGTCCGATATTACCAAAATTTAAGTTGGGATCGATGTCTGAAAAATGCATATACATAATCTCCTTGTATTGGATTGCCAACGCTTAATGGACGTGATATACTGATGTTGACACGCCGCACATCGGCCCAATTGTATAATCGGATGGGGGATCGATATGGAATACGTCGTAACCACTCTGCGGGATGCCGTCACCATCAATCAGCTTATTACCATCTACTATTTCGAATTTGGGAAAAATTACCGTTGGGATGGGGAATCCCACGATTTCTGGGAACTGATTTACGTGGACGGCGGGGAGCTTATTGCCAATATCGAGGACCGCTACGTCAGCCTGCATCAAGGGGACATCCTCTTTTATCCGCCCAATTATTTCCATACCCATCACAGCAACGGCTCGGAACCGGCCAATATCATGGTCGTGACCTTCATCTGCCATTCCAAGGAGCTGCTCTCCATGGGCAACCGGATCATGCATTTGAACGATCAGCAGGCCGGTCTTCTCAGCAGCATCATCCGGGAAGCACAAAACGCTTTTTCAAGTCCTCTGGATATTTTCATCGCCTGCGAGCTGATTCGCAAGACCGATCCGGTTTTCGGGTCGGAACAGCTCATCCGGCTCAATCTGGAGCTGCTGATCGTCGATCTCATCCGCAACCACGCGCTGGCGCCCGCCGCCTCCCCCATCACAACCTTCAAGGCTATGTCCGACAATGAAAAAGTGAGCAAAATGATCGGATTTCTCAACGACAACGTGTATAAGCGGGTTCAGCTTGCAGACGTCTGCGCGTATACGACCCTCAGCCCCACCAATGTCAAAACCATCTTTAAACGGGTGACGGGGCAGTCGATCATGAACTATTACACCCGCTTAAAGATTACTGAAGCCAAGCGCCTGATCCGCAAAGGCTTTTACTCGGTCAACGAAATCGCGGACATGCTATCCTATACGTCCGTCCAATACTTCTCCAAGCATTTCAAAAAGGAAACCGGCCTTACGCCCACCCAATATGCCAGTTCCATCAAGGCGAAATCCGGATTCAACTGACCGGCACGGATGGATCAAGGCGCTCTCTAATACGAAACAGAGCCGGGCGGCGGCAGGCCGCCCGGCTTTTTAACGTTTACTTCACTTGGAGAATCCGGGCGCCGTCGGCCGGAATGGAAATGGTGAGATTGCCCTTGCTGTCCGTTGTCCAGGTCCTGCCGTAGCCCACCTCACGCAGGGTGACCTTGGCTCTGCCCAAGGGGATGGTGACGGTCTGCTCGGACTTGGCGTTGGTGTTGATGAGGACGACGCTGTCCGCAAAGGTCCGGTAGATCACCTCGTCCGCCTCTTGTTCATCCGACAAGCGGTTATACCGGCTTTCGCACGCTCCGATATCGGGAGCTTCGCCCTGATACGCAAACCCTACGTCGGTTCCCGCGTTGACGGCGGCGCCGTCCGAACGCAGATCATAATCCCCGGTCGGCTGCCACATGAATCCGGGCGTTTTTCCCGTGATATCGCCGTCCCCGGCGCAGCTTTCGGTTCCAACGGCGGTGTCTTGGTAAAGATTGGAGGCGCACTGAACCCCGCCGGCCGCCGCGTCAAATGCATTGTCGAACCGGCTGAAGATGTTGTTCTTCGCCTGGCTTTCCTCTCCGGCTGCGGCCAGCTTCACCGCCAGAGGCGCTTTGCCGCCGGTGGTCAGGGTGCCGTCGAAGGTGTTGTTGAGAATCCGGACCTGGCCGTCCGTATGGATCAGCAGCGCTGTCGGAGCATAGATATCCCGTCCCATCACGTTGTGATGGAAGAAGGCGTCCTTACCCCGGATAGTGACAGCGGATTCCGACGAGAGTTTGCCTTCGGCGTTGAAATAGGCCGTATCGCTGAAGGTGCAGTTTTTGACCTCGATCCCGTTGCCGCCCAGCTGCATCAGGGAGCGCACACCGGTTTCACTGCCTTCAAAAGTAAAGCCGTCCCACACTTGGTAGCTGCCGTTGAGCCTGAAGGGAATCCCCTCCCCTTTGGCCGCCCGGATGCGGACATCACCCTGGGCTAGGTAGGTGATGGGATTGTCCGCCGTCCCCGAACAGTTGTAATTGGTCTCGTTGGGAACGGTATACTGTCCCTCGGCCACGACAACCGTGTCTCCGGGTTTCAGGATATTTTTGGCGTCGCCGAAGTTGAGGCTGCGCCACGCTTTGCCGGAAGAGGTGCCCTCGTTGTCGTTGCTGCCGTAGGGGGCCACGTAATACACCTTGCCCTCCCCGGTTTTTTTCATACTGAGGGACAGGCGGTATCCGGTGACCGTCCGGGTCACGGTCTCATATCCAGGACGGCTGAGCTCCACCTCATATTTACCCACCGGCATAGTGATGGAAAACGCGCCGTTGGCATCGGTCACGGCCTTTTGGTCGCCGCAGGCCACCGTAACCCCCGACAGACCAGCGCCGCTCTCTTCGTCCACCACGTGGCCGAAATAGGTACCCAGCTGTCCGGCAGCGCCGGTCTTGACGCCGTAGAGCTCTTTGAGCAGAGACCGGTCCATAGAGGAACGGTACAGGGAATAGTAATCGCTCCAGCAAATGTCGTACATCCGGCAGTAGGCGATGGTGTAGACCGCCGCCTCCAGCGCCAGATCCTTGCTCATCTTCTCATAGCTGTAGGAGAGCAGCAGCTCCACCTTGCCGTTTTGGATCCCCTGCTTGATTTTAGAGGCTGCGCTTTCGAGCATGTCCCAGGATGTCCATTTGACGGTGTTGGCGTCGTAGATCGCATGCTCCCACATCAGAGCATCGGTGTAGGGCCAGAGCTTTTCCATGGTGTCCGGACGCTTGGCGTCGTTTAGCAGCGGCATGCCGCCGTTGAGAATGACGAAATTCTTGCTGTTTTTGCTCTTGACATACCGGTGCAGTTCCGGCAGGGTGCTGGTGAAATAATTGGAGCTGTTGGTTCCGGTCAGGGTATGTTCGTGGTTTTTCGAATAGCAGGTGTTGTAGGCATTGGCAATGTTCGCATAAGGTTCCCGGATATCGTCGAAGAACATCCCGGTCGCCCCGAAGGACATGGCCGTATCGATGTAATTGTGAGCCCAGGGGAAAATCACGTCCGGGCAGTTGTGGCAGACCACGTACAGATCGTTGCGGCCCGGTTCAATGTAGTCCGACTGAACGGGATTGCCATTTTGATCCATCACCGCGATATCGGTGTTGGTGAACACGTGGTAGGGATCAAAATACTGACCGCTCTTGAGTCCCAGCTCGTTGAACAGGCTGGTGGTGGAATTCCAAGGTGTGCCCAGCATCATGGAAAAATAGGGCGCCCATTCCCGGATCTGGGCTTCGTCGCTGATGTTGCTGTATTCCTGATACATTTCGCTCTCCCGCATCCATTTAGGTGCGGGCTGACCGAAGGCGGACCCGGTCCCTTCCTCCGGTTTTTCGGGGGCTGCGGGAATCCGGACGGGCGGATTGGGTGTTTCCTCGGGGAATTCCACCGTGAAATCCCCCGAACTGTTTGAATCGACGGCGCTGGACGCCGGATCCTGACTTGACATCGGTTTGTCTCCTCCGTTGCATCCGGCAGAGGCCGCCGCCAGCAGAATACCGGCAAACAGGGCCGTCCCTCTCCGGATCCAGTCTCTCATTTGTCTCATGCTTCCCTCCGTTTTGTCTGGCCGGCGGAGGCGGTCCGCATCGGGACCGCACTCCGTTCGGCGCGGAACGAACAGCCGGATCAGCCGGCCGTACCCAGCGTTTTGTTGATTTCCGCCTGCAGCTCAGGCGCGTACCGTTCGATGGTGGTACCCACCGGCTTTTCGGCTCGCAGATCATCGGTCAGGTTGAAAAATTTGGTGGAAAAATCGCCGTATCCTGTGCTCAGAGGAACCACCATTTTTTGGTCCAGCATGGATTTGAGCATATTGTACTGCTCATCGTTGAGATGTTTGGTGGTACCGCCGCTGGTGATGTTTTTATAGGCCGCGGTGAGATATTCCTCGATGAAGGCGGCACCGCCCTCAGGATTTTTCGTATCCTTGGCCAGGCCGAAGCCGGTGTTGGCGGTATAGTTGATCTGTTCACTGACATCGGGTCCCTTCGGGAACGGGACGATGCCGATTTCATCGGTAAAGCCGTCTTTGAGGAGAAGGGAAATCTGGAAGTCCGCCCCTTCGAACACCATGGCGACCTTCTTGTTTTTAAATCCGTCGTACCAGCCCCAATGCTCCTTCTGGATGGAGCGGTCTTTTACAAACATATCCTGGAACAGCTGCAGGCCTTTCTGCACCTTGGAATCGCTGGTGTTCAAGATGGGATAACCATCCTCGATCTTGATCAGATCGGTGCCGTTGGAGATCAGGAACACGTCGTCCCGCCAGGTGCCGAAGCCGTACACGTCGTTGATGCCGTCGTCATCCGTATCTTCAGACATGTCGAGGGATACCTGCCGGAAGGTCTCCCAGTTCCAATTGCCTTCCTTATAGTATTCGTCGGGGGCTTTGACCGCCGCCCGCTTGAACATAGAGCGGTTGAAGAAGATGGCGTAAGGCATGGAGAAAGTGGTCAGCGCATAGTGTTTGCCGTCCAGACTGTAGATGCCGTCGTTGACGCTCTGCAGATAGACCTTGTTGTCGAGGTCGGTCAGCCCGTCGATGGGCTGAAGGAGATTCTTGACCGCGAAAGTGGGCATGTCGCTGTACACCGTCGAGACCACGTCGGGGGAATCGCCCGACTGAATGAGCTGGGCGAGTCTCGTGATCCGGACATCCCACAGGCAGGTGATGACCTCCACCTTGCCGCCGTATTTTTCTTCATAGGCGGCGATCTGCGTCTTGATGTCGTCGTTTGGCTCATAGGGCAGGAACAGCTTGACATTGGGGTTGGCGAGATCTCTCTTCTCGAACCCGGTTTTCGACTCCTGTGCGGATTCCGGCTCGCTGATCAGGGGCCGGGCATCCACGGTGGTCGCCGTAGTTGAAACATCCGACGACGAGGGCGCCCCCTCCTTGGGCTGACATCCGCTGGCCACCGCGCAAAGCAGCATGGTCAGACAGGCCGTGATACAGAGAAGCTTAGTTTTCATGAAAATCCGTCCTTTCCAATCGGTTTATTGCACCTTCCGGCCGATGAGGCCGGAAAGCAGGTGCCGTAAAGGGGTGCCTTCATCCGACGAGGCCGGTCCGTTCAATGCTTTCGGTGAAGGTTTTTTGGGTGAACAGGAACAGAATCAGCATGGGCAGGATGGACAGCAGAGCCCCCGCCTGGACCCGCACCTGGTTGATGATCGGGTCGTTGTCTCCGCCATCCTGCAGGCGGTAAACCACGATCCGCAGATCCGAAATCGCCACCGACAGGGTGCGGTTGTTGGGGGTTAAAATGCTGGCGGAATACACGTCGTTCCAGTGCCACACCAGAGAAAACATGAAGACCGTCACCATCACCATCACCGCGTTGGGCAGCATTACCCGCATATAGGTCTGCAGAGGGTTGCACCCGTCGATCAAGGCCGCGTTTTCCAAATCGGAAGGCATGCCCCGGTAGAACTGGCGGAAGATGAAGATGAA
>CABQAA010000127.1 GCA_902461995.1 uncultured Oscillospiraceae bacterium
GAAGAATAAGAAATCAGCAAAAAAGGCCTGTCCATTTAGGACAGGCCTTTTTCATCGGGACTCCCAGTATTTCCGGTCCAGGCTGCGATACTGCACCGCTTCGGCGACGTGGACGCTGTCGATGGTCTCTTCCCCCGCCAGATCGGCAATGGTGCGGGAGACCTTGAGCAGTCGGTCATAGGCCCTGGCCGAGAGTCCCATCCGCTCGAAGGCGTTTTTGAGCAATTTTTGCGCCCCATCCGTCAGCGGACAGAGTGTTTTAAGCAAATGGGCAGGAATCTGCGAGTTGCAGAGCAGACCGGTGCCAGAAAAGCGTGCCTGCTGTACAGCCCTGGCCCGGTTGACCCGCTGCCGGATAGAGGCCGAGCTTTCCCCGGCTGTTTTGGAGGCAAGCTGTTCGAATTCCACTGGCGGCACCTCGATGTGCAGATCGATCCGGTCGAGCAGCGGACCCGATACCCGGGCGAGATACCGCTGTGCCGCGGCGGCCGAGCAGGTGCAGGGACGGGTCGGATGTCCGAAATACCCGCACGGGCAGGGATTCATCGCTGCGACGAGCATGAAGGAGCAAGGATAGGAGAGGGAGGCGCTCACCCGCGAGATCGTCACCTTGTGATCCTCCAGAGGTTGCCGCAGGCATTCCATTGCCTGCCGGGAAAACTCCGGCAGCTCGTCCAGGAATAAAACGCCGTTGTGTGCCAGAGACACCTCACCCGGATGGGGAACGCTGCCGCCTCCAGCGAGGCCAGGCGCGGAGATGTTGTGGTGCGGGGAACGAAAGGGGCGGGAACGCAGCAGCCCCACGCCGCCCGGCAGAGCGCCGGCGACCGAATGGAGTTTGGTGGTTTCGAGCGCCTCCTGCCGCGTCAAGTCCGGCAAAATAGAGGGCAGCCGCTTGGCGAGCATGCTTTTGCCCGAACCGGGAGGGCCGATCAGCAGGATGTTGTGGGACCCCGCTGCGGCGATTTCGAGCGCCCTCCTGGCCGCCGTCTGGCCCATGACGTCGGCGAAATCCGGAGCGCCCGGATCCTGCCCGGGCTGAAATTCCACCGGCCTCAGGGGCGGGATGGCGGACAGCCCCACAAGGTGCTCGAGCAATGCGGAAAGGGTCGGGACCGGATAGACCCGGATTCCGTCCACCACCGCCCCTTCGGCGGCGTTTTCGGCCGGGATGAAGGCGCATTGCATGCCGTTTTCCCGTGCGGAAATCACCATGGGAAGGATGCCTGGTACCCCACGTACCTCTCCGGTCAGGGACAATTCCCCCACGAACGCGCAGTTGCTGACATCGGCAGTCAGCTGACCGCTCGCTTTGAGCAGAGCGAGAAGGAGAGGGAGGTCGTAGACGGACCCCTCTTTCCGGATATCTGCCGGGGCGAGGTTGACGGTGATGCGGCTGACCGGATAGGCAAAGCCGCTGTTTTTCATGGCGGCGCGCACCCGGTCGCGGGATTCCTTCACGGCGGCTCCCGGAAGGCCAACGACGTCGAACCCCGGCAGACCCTGAGAGAGATCGGCCTCCACATCCACCATGAAACCGTCCACTCCGAGCAGGCCCATACTTTTGACCTTGGCAAACATGTTGCCACCCTCTTCACAATAAAAGTCGAACGGGACATCGTCATCCGATATCCCGTTCCAAAACCTCGGCCAACCAGCTTATCCGCAATCGATAACAAAATCTGTTAAAGATATTTCCTGGGAAAACGCCTGAGGCGTTTTCGGAAACACAGCCGGAGAGCTTGAACACTATACATAACGCCGGGCTGTGTTTAGTATACCGCATCTTCCAGAAAACGGCAATCCGTCCGGCTCATTTTCCATGTGAACACTTGTCACATTCTCCAGAGGCGTCCGGATCGTGTTTGGTTTCGCACCGTCCGGCGTGGGGACAGCCCGCGCAGCCCGACGAACAGCCGCAGCCCGAACGGCCGGTTTTCCGGCGCCAGATGGTCAGGGCAATGGCTCCTCCCACACAGAGGACGGCCAGGATCAGAATGACGACATCAATAGGAGACATAGCCAACTCCTTTCAGGTCATGAAAAAACGGGATTTACCATAGTAGTATACGGCAGGGAGGGGCGTTTGGCAAGAAGAGAGGGTGGCTGTCGAAATTTGCTGGAAATCCGCCCGTCGACATTGACTAAAAAATAACAATATGGTATACTGATCCCAAGCGTCTGGGATACGCGTCATGACGACGGTAACGCCCAGGTAGCGGTTCTTCCGGGGAAGAAACCGATCAAATCGAAAGGGGTTCATGGTATGGATCTGATGGTGTGCGTAGGCAGCTCCTGTCACCTGCAGCATTCGCGTGAGCTGATCGACCGGCTCAAAATACTGATCGCGGAAAACGGTCTGGAGGGTCAGGTTGAGCTGAAAGGATCCTTCTGCATGGGACACTGCGCAGAAGAGGGCGTCTGCGTCAAATTCGACGACCAGGTGTACAGCCTGACGATGAATACGGTTGACACCTTCTTTGCCGATAAGGTGGTTGCGCGGCAGGAAGGCTGACGAAACTGCGGAAAGGCCGGGACAGCAATGGGATATATCAGCGTCAAAAAGGCAAATTGCAAGAACTGCTATAAATGCCTGAAATATTGTAACGTCAAATCCATCAGCTACATAAACGATCGGGTGGACGTGATCGCGGATCAGTGCATTCTCTGCGGGCACTGCATCAACATTTGCCCGCAGAAGGCGAAAACGGTGAACAATGACCCCGCCAAGGTCCTGGCTATGCTGGCGGATCCGGATGTCCGGGTGGTCGCAAGCCTGGCACCCTCCTACGCGGGTGTTTATGGGGCGGACAGCGCTCGTCTGGTCGGGGCGCTCTACGCGCTCGGATTCGACGCGGTGGAGGAAACCGCCGTGGGCGCCAAAGAGGTGACGCGGGAATACCGGGAGCTTATGGATAAAGGGGAGATGCCCTGCATCTTCACCACCTGCTGTCCTACGGTTAATCTCCTGATCGCCCAGTATTATCCGTCGCTGGTGCCATATATGGCGCCGGTGGTGTCGCCCGCGCTGGCTCACGGGCGGATGATCAAACAGCGGCAGGGCGCGGACACAAAGGTGGTCTTCATCGGTCCCTGCCTGTCCAAAATTCGGGAGATCGACGAGCACCCCGAATCTGCGGACGCCGTGCTGTCTTTCCGTAAGCTGGATGAGATCCTGGACGAGCGGGGGATCTCCGTTGCAGAGGCGGAAGGAACACAGCCCGAACAGTCGCCTTTCTCCCGGATCTATCCCGTGCCGGAGGGAATTCTGCGGGATGTCTCCCATCAGAGCGCGGATCCCTCCGGGGATGGGTACGCCGGCTATACCTTTATGAGTGTATGCGGACTCGACAATGTGATGCAGTTCTTGGATGAAATGCAGCGGCAGGAAACTCCCGGCCGTCTGTTTGTCGAACTCAACGCCTGTGAGGGCGGCTGTGTGAACGGCCCCCTGATCGCACAGGAGAAACGGGGCGCCTATCAGGCACAGCTGGCGGTGCGGGCGTATGCCAAGGCACCCGAGCGGGGGGATGCGTTGCCCTGTCCGGATCTGGCCCAGTTCTTTGCCCCGATTTCCCGGGATGCGGATATCCCGGACGAGAAAACCATCCGGAAGATCCTGACCGAGATCGGCAAACCCACGCCGGACAAGGAGCTCAACTGCGGCTCCTGCGGCTATCCCACCTGCCGGGACAAGGCCATCGCCGTGTATCAGGGCAAGGCCGAGCTGTATATGTGCCTGCCCTATATCAACGATTTGTCCCAGTCCCTGAGCAACGTCACCCTGAGCGTGACGCCCAACTATATCTTGGCGGTGGACCGCGATCTGCGGATTTTGGAAATCAACCTGCCGGCGCTTAAGCTCTTCGGGGTCTCCCGCCAGCAGGCCATCAAGGCGGATTTGTTCGAATATATGGATCCGGCAGATTTCGAGGAGGTTTTCGAAACCCACCGGAATATCGTGGATAAAAAGGTGAAGCTCGAAGGACAGGGCCTGATCGTGCTGTCCACCCTCGTTTATGTTCCCGAGCAGGATCTGGTCGTCGGCGTGATGAAGGACATCACCGAGGAAGAGTCCCGTAAGGAGAGCGCGTTCCGTGCGCGGCTCGAGTCAGCCGAAATGGCGCAGAAGGTCATTGAAAAGCAAATGATCGCCGCCCAGGAGATCGCGAGTCTGCTCGGCGAGACCACGGCGGAGACCAAAACCACCCTGAACACCCTGAAAAACCTCATTCTCAGCGAGGGGACAGAATCATGAGCGGACGGCTGTATTACGATGTCACCACCAAGAGCCTCAATAAGAAAGGTGAAGAGCTCTGCGGGGATAAGGTGGAGATTGTCCGGACCGAGGAAGACGTGATCGTGGTTCTGTCGGACGGTCTGGGCAGCGGCGTTAAGGCGAATATCCTCGCCACCCTGACGTCCAAGATCATCGCCACCATGATGAAGGCCGGCGCCACGCTCGAGGATACGGTCGACACCATTATCCACACCCTGCCGGTGTGCAAGGTGCGCCACATGGCCTATTCGACCTTCTCTATTCTCAAGCTGACCCCGCAGGGCAAGGTGTACCTCACCGAATTCGACTGCCCTGGCTGCATCTACACCCACGACGGCGTGGTCTATCCCATCGACTACACCGAACGGGAAGTGGGGGGGAAGACCATTAAAGAAGCGGTCTTCGACCTTGAGTGCGGGGATATGCTCACCCTTATCAGCGACGGCGTGATGTACGCGGGCATCGGTGCGGTGCTCAACCTCGGCTGGAACTGGGAAAGCGTGTGCGAATTTCTCGAGGACAACTGGAAGGACGAAAATACCAGCGCCCGCATGACAGCGGCGCTGCTCGGCGCCTGCGAGGATCTCTATATGCGCAAGCCGGGGGACGACACCACCGTCGCCACCGTCAAGGCGATCCCCGAGCAGATTGTCAGCCTGTATTCGGGCCCCCCCCGGTTTCCCCAGGACGACGAGCGGGCCGTGATCGATTTTATGTCGCCCGAAGGAATCAAGATGGTCTGCGGCGGCAGCAGCGCCAATCTCGTGGCCCGGGTGCTCGGCCGGGAGGTCACCACCGATCTGAATTATGACGACGACCTGCCCCCCATCGCGCATATCAAGGGCATCGACCTCGTGACCGAGGGCGTTCTCACTATCCGCCAGGCCAACGTCATTGTTAAGCAGGTGCTGGCCAATCCTGCGGATGCCGAAAGCCTGAAGCTCCTGGATGGTCAGAACGGCGCCGCCATGATCGCCCGTATTTTAATGGAACAGTGTACCCACTTGTATATGTTCATCGGCAAGGCTATCAATCCGGCCCATCAAAACCCCAATCTGCCGGTGGATCTGAGTATCAAAATCCGCCTGCTGGAGGATCTGGCTGAAACCCTGCGCGGGGCCGGCAAGGTGGTTAAAATTCGGTATTATTAGGGGAATGGCCCGGCCGAGCGAAAATAGGAGGACTCTTCGCCAGTCTCCGTTTGAACGGGATTTCGCGGCCTTTGGAAAGGAACGAATAGAATCTATGAACAACGTGACCGATATCGTCCAAATCAAACACGAGGTACTCAAGGCGACCGCGGCGTACGCGTTTGACGGCTCTCTTTATACCGATGGGCAGGATAAAATTCCTTACGATATCATTCAGGGAATCAAGCCCCAGTTCCGTTGCTGCGTATACCGCGAACGGGAGATCATCCGCCAGCGGGTGCGCATGGCCATGGGCAAATTGCCCATCGATGTGCTGTACACCGACGCGGACAGCGCCCAGGTGGTGCACGTGATCCCCTGCGCCTGCGAGGGATGTCCTATCACTAAGATTTCGGTGACGCAGAACTGCCAGGGATGTCTGGCTAAAAAGTGCGAAAAGGCCTGTCCGTTCGGCGCCATCACCAGTACCCCGAAAGGGGCGATCATCGACCAGGAAAAATGCCGGAAATGCGGCAAATGCGTTGCCGCCTGTCCGTATAACGCCATTGTGGAGATCGAACGCCCCTGTAAGCGGAGCTGTCCGGTCAAAGCCATCAGCATGGACGAAAACGACATCGCCACCATCGATCCGGACAAGTGCATCAACTGCGGTGCCTGCGTGGTCGGCTGTCCGTTTGGCGCGATTTCGGACGTTTCCATGATGACCGGCGTCATCGACGCCCTGCTGGACCCGAAACGGGAGGTTGTTGCCCTGATCGCCCCTTCGATCGAGGGACAGTTCGGTACCGCGACCATTCCGCAGATCAAGGCGGCGGTCCGCCGCCTGGGGTTCGACGATGTATACGAGGTGGCGCTCGGCGCCGACATGGTCGCCGCGGCAGAATCCAAGGAACTCGCCGAAAAAGGCTTCCTCACCAGCTCCTGCTGCCCCGCTTTCGTCTCCTACATAGAAAAGGCGTTCCCGAAGCTCACC
>CABQAA010000128.1 GCA_902461995.1 uncultured Oscillospiraceae bacterium
AGCCGGCGTAAATTTTCTGGGCGAGCTCCGGCACAAAGCCCGCACAATACCGGAATTTATCGGGGAAGCGACCCTGCACTTCCCGAAAGAAATTTTCGTAAACCCAATCCCCAGAACCGAGGATCACCATCTGGACCGGATCGCCTAAAAGCTCGTCGATGACGTATTTGACCAGATCCAGTCCCTTATGGGCGACCAGACGGCTGACCATGCCGATCAGCGGCACATGGGGTTCCTGCGGCAGATTCAGCCGTTCTTGAAGAGCCCGTTTGTTTTCCGCTTTGCCGGCCGGGTCATCGGCGGAATAAGGGCTGTAAATCTGCGGATCGGTCTCAGGATTATACTCTTCGGTGTCGATACCGTTGAGAATTCCAGACAGTTTCCATTCCCGCAGCCGGAGAATGGAGTCGAGTCCGTGTGAATACCAAGGATCGAGTATCTCTTTCGCGTAGGTTGGGCTGACCGTCGTGACGCGGTCGGCGGTCTCGATGGCCCCTTTCATCAGATTGACACAGCCGTCCTGCTCCACAATGGACCGGGCGGTCTGCGGGATACCGAACACGTCTTCGAGGATTTCCATACCGTATTTGCCTTGATACTGGATGTTGTGGATGGTGAACACGGTTTTAATGGATTCATACCCTTCCTGACCTGTATAAAACAGGGACTGGTACACAGGAATGAGCGCTGCCTGCCAGTCGTTGGCGTGTATGATATCCGGCTTGAAATCGATGTATTTGATCATTTCGAGCACGGCACGGGCAAAGAAAGCGAACCGCTCCGCATCGTCGTAATGACCATAGAGACCCGCCCGTTTGAAATAGTACTGGTTGTCGAGCAGATAGTAGATCACGCCGCCCCGTTTGGCCTCGAACACGCCGCAGTACTGGCGGCGCCACGCCACAGGGACGGAGAAGCTGGTTAGGAACGTCATTCCCTCCCTCAATTCCTGCGGGACTGATTCATACAGCGGCAGCACCACACGGCAGCCAACCAGCCGGACCCGCAGCGCTTTGGGCAGAGAACCGGCCACATCCGCCAGCCCGCCCGAGGCCGCGAAGGGTTTTGCCTCACTGGTCGCATAAAGCACTTTCATCCGATTTCCTCCTTTATAAACGGCATTTCGCCGGGTTCAGACGACAGAGCCTTTGTTGATGAAGACCGGATAGCTGTCGAATCCGTGCAGGGTGCGGTCGTCTTTAATGACCACATTTTTATCGGTAATCACACAGTTGAGCACGGAATCCGCACACACCAGAGTTCCCTGCATCAGGATACAGTTTTCCACCACCGCGCCGCGGTCCACCTTCACGTCCCGGAAGACGATGGAATTGCGCACCGTTCCATGGATATCGCCCCCATCGGCCACCAGAGAATTGGAAACGGAGGCATGCAGGCCGTAGATCGCCGGAGCGCAGTCCCGCACCTTTGTGTAAATCGGGCGGCTGCTGACAAAAAGCTCGTTTCGGATATCCGCGTCCAGAAGCGCCATATTCGCCCGGAAATACCGCTCCAGGGAGGAAATAACCGATACATATTCATTGACGCAGTAGCCGTACAGGCGCTTATCCTCCACATGCCGGAGCAGGATATCCCATTCAAAGCTACCATGATGCCGGCTGACGGCCGTATCGACCGCGCGCATGAGTTCTTCCTTCCCGATCACATAAAGCCCGATGCCGTACCGGCTTTCCTCCGGTCCGCCGCTGCGAATCACCATATCGGTCACCCGTCCGTCTGAGGCTGTCCAGAGCAGTACATTCTCCATATCGGCCGGCGGCGCGCCTTTTTTATACGCGATGGTCACATCCGCACCGGAGGCGATATGCTCCTCCACCAGCCGGTCATAATCGATATTCCCCACAACGTGGCAGTCGGAAAGCACGACGTATTCCTCTTTGGAATTGCGCAGGAAGGGCATGATGCCGCTCAAGGAGGCGATGCGGCCGTTGTACAGTTCGTCTGTGTTTCCGAAGGGAGGGAGGAAATAGAGGCCTTCGTTTTTCCGAGACAGGTCCCAGGATTTTCCCGAACCGATGTGATCCATCAGGGATTGATAATTGCTTTTGGTGATGACGCCTACCTTGGAGATGCCCGCATTCACCATATTGGACAGCGGGAAATCGATCAGGCGATACCGGCCGCCGAAGGGGACCGACCCTAGCGCCCGGATACCCGTCAGTTCCCGCAGCCCTTCGTCGTGCATATTGGAAAACAGAAGCCCCAGCACGTTGTTATTACGCATGCGGTACACCTGCCTTTCCGATATCGGTATCAATCATCGCTTTGGCGGGGACCACACTGCCGGGTCCCACATGGACACCGGAAGCCACCACCGCGACCCCCCAGTCCTTTAGATTTTCCGCTGTTTCGGGCCGGGCGCCGATGACCGCGCCTTCTCCGATTACGGCGTTTTCCGCCACAATGGCATATTGTACCACCGCGCCTTTACAGACGCGGGACCCCGGCATGATGATGGAGTCGCGGATTTCCGCCCCCTCCTCCACCGTGACGCCGGAGAAAAGCACTGAAAAGTCCACCCGGCCGTCGATGTTGCCGCCCTCCGAGATCATGCTGTTTTCCACCTGGGCGGTCTCCCCGATGTAATGAGGCGGTAGACCGGGGTTGCGGGAGTATATCTTCCACTCGGAGTCGGACAGATCGAGCGGAATTTTGGGATTGAGCAGATCCATATTCGCTTCCCACAGGCTGTCGATGGTTCCGACATCCTTCCAATACCCTTCAAACCGGTATGCAAACATCCGCTCTCCGGCTGCCAGCATGGCGGGCAGAACGTTTTTGCCGAAATCGTTTTGGGATTTCGGATCTTCTTCGTCCGCCGTCAGGTATTTCCGCAGTTTCTGCCAGTTGAACACATAAATTCCCATCGAGGCGAGATTGCTTTTCGGCATCTTCGGTTTCTCGTCGAATTCGTAGATGGAGCCGTCTTCGCGGGTGTTCAGGATACCGAACCGACTGGCCTCCGACATTTCCACTTCGATCACCGCGATGGTGCAGTCGGCATTGTTTTTTTGGTGTTCTGCGATCATTTTGGAATAATCCATTTTATAAATGTGATCACCCGACAGCACCAGGACGTACTCCGGATCATAGCGTTCGATGAAGGCCATGTTCTGATAGATCGCATTGGCCGTGCCTTTGTACCAGTCCGCTCCCTTGTTGCGCTGATAGGGCGGCAGCACATGCACGCCGGCGTCCAGCCGGTCGAGGTCCCAGGGCTGGCCCGAGCCGATATAATCGTTGAGCTCCAGCGGCTGATACTGGGTCAGCACCCCCACCGTCTCAATTCCGGAATTGATGCAGTTGGACAGCGGAAAATCGATAATCCGATATTTTCCGCCGTAGGGAACTGCGGGTTTGGCGATGTTTCTGGTCAGTGCGTACAGGCGGCTCCCCTGTCCGCCGGCCAGCAGCATGGCGACACACTCCTGCTTGCGAAACATGAACACGACCTCCTTGAATCTTGATAAAAGGGGAAAAGATTAACCATCCGTATGGACTTGGGACCGCGTCGGCATTTTTTCTGCTTGTGTTGAAGAAACCTTCGGCTGATTCGGCCTATCCGGTTTCACTTTCTGTTTTCCGGCCTTTTGGGGATAGGGTTTCTCTTTTTTTAGTTCAAAAAACAGGACCGACAGCGGCGGAACCACCAGATTGATAGACTGCGCAAACCCGTGCATGGAGATCGGATCGGTATCGAGCGTTCCGTTTCCAACACCGGTTCCGCCATATTCTAAAGCGTCGGTGTTGAAGACCTCGGCATACGTGCCGAAAGACGGCACCCCGATACGGTAGGGCTCCCGCAAAACCGGCGTAAAATTGCACAGCACGATAAGCTCCCGGCCTTTGTGATCAATGCGGCGGAACACAATGATACTCTGCGCATAATCGTCGTGTGCAATCCAGGAAAATCCGTCCCAGGAAAAATCGTTTTCCCATAGCGCCGTCTTCTCCTTGTAAAAGCAGTTCAGGGAGCGGACATAATGCTGCAGCATCCGGTGAGATTCGTAATCGAGAAGCAGCCAGTCCAAGCCGTTTTCAAAGTCCCATTCCTTGAACTGTCCGAATTCGCAGCCCATGAACAAAAGTTTTTTCCCCGGATGTGCCATCATATAACCGAGGAACGAGCGCATTCCGGCAAACTTTTCCTCATAGCTGCCCGGCATCTTATTAATCAGAGATCCTTTGCCATGTACCACCTCGTCATGAGAGATGGGCAGCACGAAATTTTCCGAAAACGCATAGAAAAAGGAAAACGTCAGATTGTCATGGTTGAATTTACGGAACCAGGGATCGAGGGACACGTAATGAAGCATGTCATTCATCCAGCCCATGTTCCACTTGTAATTGAAGCCGAGACCACCGTCGCTCGTCGGACGGGACACCATCGGCCAGGAGGTGGATTCCTCCGCGATCATCATGGTTTTGGGATAGGCGGCAAACACCTGCTCGTTGAGGATCCGCAGGAATTCCACTGCTTCCAGATTTTCTTTGCCGCCGTACCGATTCGGGACCCATTCCCCGTCCCGCCGGTTGTAGTCGAGATACAGCATGGACGCCACGGCATCCACCCGGATCCCGTCCACATGGTATTGATCCAGCCAGAACAGCGCATTCGAGATGAGGAAAGCCCGCACCTCGGCACGGCCGTAATCAAACACACAGGTTCCCCATTCCCGGTGCTCTCCCTTTCGGACGTCCGCGTATTCATAACACGGCGTGCCGTCGAACCGATATAGCCCGCATTCGTCTTTGGGAAAATGGGCGGGAACCCAGTCGATGATGACGCCGATTCCGGCCTGATGGCACCGGTCGACAAACGCCATGAAATCCTTTGGTGTTCCGTAGCGAGAGGTGGGGGCGTAATAGCCTGTCACCTGGTATCCCCAGGATCCGTCATACGGATGCTCCATGACCGGCATCAATTCGATATGGGTATACCCCATTTCCTGTACATACGGGATCAGCTCGTCCCCCATTTTTTCATAGGAAAACGGAGACCCGTCCGGATACCGACGCCAGGAGCCCAGATGGACTTCATAGATGTTCACCGGGCAGTCATAGACGGATGTCTCCGCTTTTTTCTGCTGCCAGGCCCTGTCCTTCCATTCGTAGCCGCCCAGGTTGTACACTTTGGAGGCGTTGGACGGCCGGGTTTCAAAATGGAAGGCATAGGGATCGGCTTTCATCACACCTTTTCCATCCGAAGATTCAATGTAATATTTATAGGCGTCGAACTCATGCACATCCTGTGTCGCGCATTCCCATATGCCTTCCTCCCCGACAAGGGTCATGGGCAGGGCTTTAGGATCCCAGTTGTTGAACTCCCCCACCAGTGACACGGTTCGGGCGTGAGGTGCCCAGACGCGAAAAATAAACCCTTCATCCCCGGCAGAGTGGCATCCCAATACCTCATACGCCCGGACGTTTCCCGCCAGACGAAAGGCTTCGGCCTCTTTAAAACGATCTGCAAAGACGGCCCGCTCCATAGGACGCATCCCCCTTCCCATAGACAATTTTTATCTGTTTTTATCTTAGCAATTTCCGCATGAAAATTCAAGGGAATTTGTGAACTTTCTGAAAATATTGCCAACTAATTTTCTATATCCTTGTTTATCTTTTACAATTATAAGCCGGTTATACAGAATAAGGTTGGGTGTCTTTTTTCATTAAGAGCAGCCGCATAAAGATAAGTATAGCGCCTCTTTGTTAAAAAATGCGTCGAAAGATCAATGAAAGCCTCCATCTCCCGGAGGAAACTTCCGGCAGATGGAGGCTTTCGGGAAGGGCGCCTCTTATCCGTTTTGAGCGTTCTGACTCGTGAATTTTTGTTTGGCGCTTTGAATCTTCTGTTCTTCCGCCATTTCGGTCGGATACCAGCCGCGTTTCTGCATTTCGGTGAAAATGTCGGCTTGAATGCTGTGTTCATCGTGCAGGATATTGAGCATCTCGTTGCGCAGAGCGGTGGATACACATTCGTTGGTGAAGGTATTGTAGATGCCGGTGATCTCTTTCTGAGAACTCAGGGAGTCGTGAAGCATTTCCTTGTCCTGCATAGGGATATTGGCATTCGGATTCATGGTTCACCCTCCTAATTCAAAAAGCTCAGGAGCCGGTCAAAATGATTTTGATGCCGGCCGGCGATTTGTTCACACTGGGTCTTGATTTGGGGATCTGTGGAAAGCATGGCGTAGGTTTTGTATTTCTTAATCAGCAGCTGTTCAGCGCCAAGCTCATCTTCAAGGGCACTTAATTCTTTAGACGTCAGATTCGCCATCTCGATCCGTCCTTTCTCACTTCCTGGATGGTCCCTGCGGTCGGTCTGATTTTCATTATCAGACCGTTATAGTATGTGAAAACGGGCGGCGTTTATACA
>CABQAA010000129.1 GCA_902461995.1 uncultured Oscillospiraceae bacterium
AAATTCCATTCCTTTAATGCGGCGAAAGCCGCGTCGATCTGTCCTTTCACCACATCGACGGTGTCCTTATCCGACCGCCAGTAATCGGTTCCGGCCGTCAGAAAGCCCCCCCGCATTTCGAGGGGATAGGCATATACCGGCTCTGGTTCCGGTTCCGGTTCCGGCTCTGGTTCCGGTTCAGAGGAGGCGTCTCCCCCATTGGAAACGTCCGAGATCTCACTCGACGATTCGGACGACTCCGGACGGCTGAACACCCCCGCCAGCGTCTGAAGCAGTCCGTTCTGAACCAGCAGAATCGTGAATACAATGAGCAGAACGGCTCCGGCCGAAACAGCCGAACCGATAATCCATTTTTTTGGAATAGGAGTACGCCGCGCGTGTTTTGCCATGCCGTTACCATGCCTTTCCGCCCCATCGGGGCAACGTCCTGAATACCAACCCGCTTCCGATTATTTAAGAAGCGGAAGCAGGTTGGCCGTCTCCTGTTTGGCACTCTCAAAATATGTGTAGCTGTAGAAGATCATTCCCGGAACTTTTTTGGCGCGCAGATATTCCACTGACCGCTTCATGATATCGTTGTGGTCCGCCCATTCCGTCCGACCGGACCCGGCGTAGGTGTCGTCGGCAATCCCTGCCTTGTATATGGCCAGCCCGACATACAAATCGACTCCCGAAGCGCGCGGCCTGGACATCCACTGGTCCACCATTTTATCAAACGGCGCGGAGGAATGCTCAAACCCAAAATAGAGCTGCGGACACAGATAATCAACATAGCCCTTCTGCGCCAGCCATTTGGCCGTGTCCGCATACATTTGATTATAGTTTTTGGTATGGTCATGCCCCGGTGACACGCCGAACACCACGCCGCTTTTCGAATGAGCCACGTTATAGCTGCCCATGATCAGCGTATCCACTGCGGCCCGGCGCCAATCGGCCACGCTCAGTTTTTTCCCCGAGGCCTCATAGTCCGCCTGTTCAAACGACTCTGCCGCAGAGGACATCGCCCCGGTGGGATAAAAATAATCGTCGTATTGAATCCCGTCGATCGCATAATTTGTGATCAGCTCCCGCAGGCCGTCGAGGATCAGTTTTTGAGCGTTCGCCGCCGTGGGAACGTAATAATATTTGCCGTTCTTTTGAAAATAATCCACGTCCTTCACCCGGTAGGAAAAATCCGTGCCGATCCGATAAGGGTTCACCCAGGCGTGAAGTTTCAGCCCGCGGCTGTGAGCGGAAGAAAGCGCGTAGGCCAGAGGATCGAATCCGCCAAGAATCAGTTTGGCCACCGACGTTGCCGGTTTGAAAATCGAGGATTTATAATACGCGTCGCTGTTGGCACGCACGTGGAAAAAGACCGTGTTGAGTCCGTAAGACACACAGTTGTCCATCATCCTGTCGATCGCCGCCTTGGCGGCGGACACCGATTGATTTTTAAACATGGCGTTGAGTTCTATGTAAGACACCCAGGCCCCCTTCATCTCTGAAGGAGTCGGTGGTGTGACCGGTTCAGTCGGTTTGGTCGTCGAGGTGGTGCTGCCGCCGGTTGTTGAGGTGGTTTTCCCACTTGTGCTGGTTGTACTCTGGGAACCGCTCCCGCTGCCCGACGTCCCGTTACTGCTCGGATCGGAAGGGACGGCCGTGGATCCATCGGATCCCTCCGTCTCTCCGATCGAAGATTCCGGCAAGGTCGTCGGATTCGTGACCACTGTGCCGAGTGTCGGCTGTGCTTCTCCGCCGCTGCTGGCTTCGGGTATAGTATAAGGACGGAAACAACCCGTATTCAAACTGAGAATGACCGCCAAAAGAAGCAGGCCCAAACTTTTTACGCGCCTCATTCTGTTCCTCCCATACATCCACTGAAAACGAGGTTATTCATTTTTATTGTACCGCCTGAGAGGACTTCGGTCAACCAATTCCGACAAATTCTTTTAGATATCCATTTTTTTCTGAACTTGACAGCGAAGGCCCCGCATTCTATGATACCATATGAATCTGCCGATCACGATAGAACCGAAGGAGGACAAGTGCATGCCGTACTGGATTCCGGCCGGATACCTGGCGCTCATCAGCCTGTGCGCCGTCTGTGCCACACTTTGGGATAAAAGGGCTGCCCGCCGACACCGCCGCCGCATTCCGGAGGCTACGCTGCTACTGCTGGCAGCCCTCGGCGGCGGGCTTTGCATGTATATCACCATGAAGGCCATCCGTCATAAAACCCTGCACAAAAAATTTATGATCGGCCTTCCCCTGATCATTGTTCTGCACGCTCTTCTCGCTGCGGCAGCCATATGGTGGTCTTTATATTTATAAAAAGCAGAAAGCCGTCTGCCAAGTGCAGACGGCCTTTCTCTCCCCTATTCTTTGTCCCCTAGGAGAGTATTGATCGCTTCATGAAATGAATTGATATCCTTGAACTGCCGGTAGACGGATGCAAACCGCACATAAGCCACTTCATCGATTTCCTTCAGCTTATCCATGGCATATTCCCCGATCACCATGGCTGAAACTTCCCTGTCAAGAGAGTTCTGCAGCTGAACCTCGATATCGTCCACAGCCTTTTCCAAGGTTTCGATCGACACCGGACGTTTCTCGCAGGCTCTGAGCATCCCATTAAACAATTTGTTCCGATCGAACAATTCCCGCGATTTATCCCGTTTTACGACGATAATGGGCAAATTTTCAACCGCTTCATATGTCGTAAAACGCTTGGCACAGCTCAGACATTCGCGCCTTCGCCGGATACGGGAATCCTCATCCGTCGGACGGGAATCAATGACCTTGCTTTCCGCATAACCGCAATAAGGACATTTCATGACGATCACCTCTGGCAAAATCCACACACATCAGTTATCTTGACTTTTTGGCTACCTTTGGATGATTATACCATAACTGGATTTCTTTTAGCAAGCAAAATTTATCAAAAAGATAAGCCGTACACCTCACCTAGATAATCGTCTAAAAGTGCCGACATAGCGTCTAGATCCAAGCTTTTTCCTTTCACTCTCTCGCCAAAACTCGCCGCCACGTCGCGGTCGCTGTCCAGATCGGGAATTGTCACTGCCGGATGATCGTTAAAAATCAGCTTCAAGTCATAGGTTTTGTTTTTCCCAGCTCCATCTGAACCGCAGATACCAACCGCTATTTCGTAGTCGTCGACGTTTGCGATCACCATTCTATTCCTCTTCCCCATTGAAATTTGTGTGTGATCTTCACCTAAACAAAAATATCATGTTGACATAGGCTTGTCAATGTTAATTCACACTCGAACCTATATTCGCTCACAACCACCAAATCCAAGGGGATATTTAAGGACTATTACCCAAAAATGCAAGACATTTCAGCCATACAATGTTTAAATTATTCACATTTATGTGTTTTGGACACTTTCCAGAAATCGGCGACTGGCCACCAGATCTTGTGGATTCTCAAAATTCTGCCGATATAGCTCCACAACAAGTGCACCGTCAAACCGTCGTGTATTTAAAATATCTATCAAGTGCCGAAAATCGGTCTCCCCGCAGCCGGGAGGCAGACAATCGCGCCCGGCGTCGTGATCACTCACATGCACGTGCACAATATGCTCTCCCATCGCCTCCGTGACTGTGTCAACTGTGTGGCCGCTTCGCAGGGCCTGCTTCAAATCCAAAACAAAATGTGCCTTGTCTCCCAGCTGGTTCCGCATGGCCCGCAGATAGGCGTTATCGGAGGAACGAAAGCGCACCACATTCTCTTGTGCAAGAATCACACCGAACTGCCTACCGAGATCGTAGAGTTCTTCGAACCGTCCGATGGATTCTTCTGCCGGAAGCACACTTTCCAGACGGTCGCCGTGCATGACAACATATCTGGCGCCCAGCGCCGCCGCTGCTTTAAAAAAACGGGCATAGAGCTTTTTTCCGTCTTCAAAGCGCCTTCTGTACGCGGAATACAAGAGAAACGGTTCGTTGCCGGAGGTATAGGGGTGCAGGGAGAGAATACGCGCCCCGGCCGCATCCACCCTTTCCCGCATGTTTTGTATATAGTCCGATTCTATTTCGGATTCGGTGTTGATAAACACTTCCAAGGCACGAAAACCGAGTTCCAGCAGCTTATCCAATGCGTCTTCGGTCAAATCCGGGTAAAAATTGGCCGTCGATGCCCCGATTTCGATCATAATTCGTCCTTTCCATGGCAAATCTTGTTCGTTGAGACGCCGTGATTTCCATGTTACAATGAAATTACCGTTCGAAGGATCTTTTTACATCCTTCAGTATACCATTGTATGCTGTGAAAGAAAAGGGGAAGGAGCTGGAAGCCATGAATTATTGGAAATACTGCATGGCATTTATTCGGGAACAGGTGAGATCCTTTCACCGATTTTCCCGGCACATCTTATGCGGAACCGTGCAGCTGACCGGTGTTCTCTATCTCGCCGCAGGCGTTACATACCGGATTGCCCCCTATGTTCCGGACGCCTTCCGCGCATGGACCTATTCGGATGCGTTTTTGTCGGTCGCGCCGGTGGCACTGGCGAGCGGCGTTATCGCGGCCTTAATCAGTGATCTCGTGCTGCGAAAAAGCGACTCGGAAAAAAAGGATCACTAAGTTTAATAATCGGCGGGGGTCCCTTGACCGTCTCTCGAGCCGCTGCTTATATGACGCTGTTCCCGGTATCCACACAGTCGCCGTCAGCCACGCGTATGGCCGGGAACGGCCCTTTTGACATCGGCGAAAACAGGCCCCTATTCCCGCTGTTCGTCCTATACTGCTGCCGAAAGTCATAGCCGCGGACAAAGTTGGCGGCTGGATTTGGCCCCATAAAGGTCCGTGATTTCTCATGCCGCACAAAATCTCTTATTCAAGCGCTTCACACTCTGTAAACGGACCGATTTCCCCCTTCGTTATTTTCTCAGTATGGTAGCTTTGCCCACAACTTCATGTTCACGAGATTTTCCCCTCCGGCAGAGCTTCTTCTCTCCACAGCAAAAAGGAAGCCCCCTCGGCCTTTCCTGCCGAGGGGGCGATCATTTTATTGGTGCTTCTCATGAGAAGCCATCGGCATCCGCCGAACGATCATCTAAAACATGGGACCCACCTTTTAATTCTTTTTTATGAGCCGTGAGCAAAGAACGGACATATCACCCGCTTTGCTATTCCGCCAGTGCCGTCTTCATCCTTACAGGACCGGCTCCGGCGGGCGACCTCTACTTCATGGGACTCACCTTTTCATTTGATATTCCGCATATGGTACCGCCGTTGCGGGATATGCGGGGAACCGCGGGTTACGCGATCTATATGAATATTCACTTTTGCCCGTGGGATACTGTTGAAGAAACGCATCACGCAATTTCGAAGTCGTTGTTTCCGGAGCGTCCGTTCCGGCCTGAGCTTCCGATCCCACGAGAATGGTCTTTAGGAATTTCCCAGGACTGATCGATTGATAATCGGGTAGGATTTCCTCTCGGTCGATGCAAAAGCCGCGGTTCTCCGCGCCGATATTTCTGCGATGCCAAGTGGTGAACCCTCTGTATTGCCTGATCGGAATTTCCTAGAAGGCCTGCCCGCAGAGGGCTGTCCCCTGCCGGGCTTCCGACTGTGCGTCACTGTCACTGTACATGGGACTCACCCCTTTCGCCGATTCTCGACTTGTCTTTCTCTTCTCTGTTTCTGTGTCTATAGTATAGCATCTGTATTGTGAATTGTCAATAGATTATTTGTGAATAGTCTGTGAATCGTTGTGAATTTATGCCGGATTGATTTTCCTGCCCAACCATCTTGACGAACCCGCCAGAACAGGGTATGATAAAGAGGAAGAAGAACAAAAAGCGCGGCACAGCCGCAGGATGGAGCAAAGAAAATGGCCGACGAATATGGAGCCGATCTCGTCACCGTCATGGACGACGAAGGACACGAACATCAATTTGAACTGGTGGACGCCATTGAGACCGACGACGGCCGCTATGTCGCCCTCCTGCCCGTTTACGATGACCCGTCCGAACTGGTGGACGGCGACGGGGAACTCATCATTCTGGAAGTGCAGGAAGAGAACGGCGAGGAGATCCTGGTGCCGATCGAGGACGAAGATACCTTCGATGAAATCGCCGGCCTGTTTGAAGAGCGCCTGTCCGATCTTTATGAAATCGAAGAAATGGAACCCTCCGATCTGAACTGAGCGCGTATCCTGCCCTGTGCGTGGACCGCTGCCTTTTAACCCTACTACAGATGTGTTTCGGGAGCTGAGCTCCGGAAGTGGATTGCAGACCTCCCCACTTGTGGGAAGAAGGGAGCGTGAACCTTCCGGGCGGCGCCCACCTGCTAGATATAGTAGCAGGTTATCCAGGCAGCAATACGGCAGGGCGGGACTTATAATACCAAAAAACCGGACCCATCGCTTTGGCGGCGGG